>NZ_JBANAZ010000036.1:0-93793 GCF_059803455.1 Bradyrhizobium sp. UFLA05-108
CGCGCTGGCCGGCCAAAAGCTCGGAATCAGGGAAGTCGACGAGGGCATTTGGCTCGTCAGCTTCATGCACTATGATCCCGGATATTTCGACCTGGAGCAGAGAACCTTGCAACCCCTCGACAACCCGTTCGGCACGAGGCTGTCACCCATGTCTTAGGTACGGTCCGTTACCCATGTCTTCGGGCCGGACAGGGAGAAGGTGGTGCCGCAAGAGGGACTCGAACCCCCGACCCCGTCATTACGAATGACGTGCTCTACCAACTGAGCTATTGCGGCGGACCCTTGGGAGATCCTTGGGGGCCGACACGACCCGCGGCCCCAAATACGCGCGCCCCTGATATCGGGCATGGCCGGAATTGGCAAGGACAAGCCGGGCCGAACTTGCCGATCAGCGGCCCCAGCGGGACCAGAACCCCCGCCAACCGCCGGCCTGGGCCTTCGGCGTGCCGATTTGTTCCGTAAATTCGTCGCTGGGGCCCTCGTCATCGATTCCGGGGTCATCGGGTGCGCGGATGATCGGGATGACGGCGGGAATCGGCGAAGACACCGGCTTGCCGAGGTCGGCCCGGGCGCGGAACATGGGTGTGGCCGCAATGGTGGCTGATTCGGCGGGCCCCTCGGCCGGTTTGGCCAGCTCAGTGGTCTCCGTGGCCGGCTCTGACGCGTCGGACACTTTCGCTTCGGACATTTTGACGTCGACCGTCTTGGCTTCTGTCTTTGCCTCCGGCGCCTTGATCTCGGAAGGCTTGGCTTCCGAAATCTTGGCCTCCGAAGGCTTGATCTCCAAAGGCTTGGGTGCGGGCGGCAGGTTGTCCTGCGCGGCTGGCGCAGGCGCCGGCTGGATCGGTTCTAGCGCCTCGCTACTCACGGTAATCCGCTTCGGCGGCGGGGCAGCCAGCATGGCCTCCTCGAACGGGGAGGCCTCGATCGTCGTGCCCTTGTCCGAGGGCAGGCTCGCCACCGGCGTCTGCCATTGGAAGGCGTCGAGCCGGCCGGTAACCGGCGAAACCGGACGCCAGCGGTTGCTGACATAGCCGTCGGCCGTCCAGGCCGGGTCGTGACGCGCGCGCACCGCGCGCAAGGTCCAGGCCCGCGCGCGGCCGCTGTCGCCATGTTCGGCGCGCTCGATCTCCGCCATCAGCAGCGCAACCCGCTGGGTCGGATCGTTGACCAGCGGTGCCAGCGCCTCGCGCGCGCGGGCGAATTCGGATGCATCGATCGCGGCGCGCGCGAGCGCGAGCTGGCCCTCGACATGACCGGGCGTCTTGGCCGCCAGCGTCTCGATCCTCTGCAGGCGCTGCCGCGCGGAATCGCCGAGCTTCACATGCGCATAGGCGTCCGCAAGATCGGGATGCGGATGGGAGAGCCAGGCAGCTTCCACCAGCTTCATGGCGCGACGCACCTGATGCGCCTCGCTCTCGAATTTCGCCGCGAGGGCTGCAGCCGGCACCAGCGTCGGTGCGAGTTTCACCGCTTCCATCACGCTCTCGCGCGCCACGTCGCGGTCCATGGTCTCGAGCTCCAGCGCGCGCGCGGTGAGCAGGACACCGCGCTGCCGGCGCCAGGTCTTCTTGTCGATCAGGCCCGCGGAGAGATTTGAATCGAGGATCGCAAGCGCGCCGCTCCAGTCGCTGCGCGCGCAGCGGAAACCGAGCACCGCCTGCGAGGCCCAGGTCGAGGACGGCGACAACTTGATTGCCTCCTCCGCGATCATCACTGCGGAAACGGCGTCATCGGCGCGCTGCGCCTCGATGAACAGGCCGCGCAGGCCGAGGAGCCGCGTGTCGGGTCGTTCGGCCATGGCGCGGAAAGCTCGCTGCGCCTCGTCGCGATTGCCGTCGAGCTGCGCCGACTGCGCATGCAGCAGCAGCGCCAAAGGATCGTCCGGCGCATGCCGCCGCGCGGCTTCCGCATGGCGGCGCGCACGCGCGCTGTCGCCATGGCCGATCGCCAGCAGGCCATGGGTGATGGCGTGGCGGCCACGCGCATGGCGCTTCTCGTGGCGACGGCGACGCATCCGCGCCGGCGTTCGCCAGATCCCGCTCAAAATGCTCCAGGCGAATATGGCAGCCACCGCAACAAGGCCGAGCCCGAACGCGAACACCGGCACCGTCGTCGTGGCGCGTAAGTTGCCCCAGGTCAGGATGACATCGCCAGTCTGATCGGCAACCCAGGCCGCGCCGGCCGCGGCAAGTGCGATGAGGATGAGGAACGATACGACGCGAAGCATGGTGATCCCTTCAGGCGCGGCCTATTGCGCGGGTTTGGCGAGATCCGCCATGGCATCGTCGGCGAATTTGCGGGACGCGGCGAGCGCGGCATCGCGCGCATCGGTCTTGTCGAGCCAGGCTTTCGCAGCTTCGCGATCGGCTTCCGGCAAGCCCTTCAACTCGCGCCGCGCCGTGTCGAAATCGTTGCGCAGCGCCGCCGCGGTCACCCGCCCGACGATCGCGCCGCGATCATTGCCGCCACTGTCGGTGCGCTCGATGCGAACGAGTTTTGAGGCGCCCGCCTGAAGGTGTTCGATAATGCCGCCGCTGGGCTGCGCCTCCGCCGGTGGCGACAGTTTTGGCACGATGTTGAGGAGCTCGCGGCTCAGCGAGACCGGAGACGGAATGCCTGCGGATGCGAACGTCTCGAGCGGCTTCAACGCCTGGGGATCAGGCGCAAAGGATTTCGCTGCCGCAAGCTGCGCTGCATAGCCATCGCCGTGACGAACGGCCACGTCGAGCAGCGCCGCCGCAACGACGCGACGCATTGCCTTGTCGTCGGTCGACTTTGCATCGGCGATCTTCTCGCCCTGCTGTGCGAGCTCGGCACGCTCGGCCTTGATGGTGCGCTCGAGCTGCGCGATGCGATCGTTGATATCCGACAAATCCGGCGCGGCAGCCGCGTCGCGCGGCGCCGACTTCACGTCGTTCAGTGCACTGCCGAGCTTGTCCGATTGCGTGCGCAGGCTCGCGATGTCGCTGCGCAGGGTGGTGACGGATTTGTCCAGCGCGTCAAGCCGCGCCGCTGCGGCCGGGTCTGCCGCAGGTGCCGCTGATTTGTTGACCTTGGTCTCGACAACGGCGAGGCGTCCGCTCAGTGCATCGACCGTCGCAGTCGTAACCTGCGGCGCTGATGGAGCCTGCACGGGTTCTTGGCCGACTTGGGGCCAGCCCAGCATCCACCCGACAGCGATCACCAGTGCGGCTGCGACCGCGCCCGACAGCGGCGCGATGACCCAGGGGGACACCGGCTTGGACGTCGGAGGGAGCTCGGCCCGGGCCTCGGCGCGTTCCGGCTCGTCTTCTGGCCTGGCTGCTTGGGGCTTGGTTGCCTCGGCCGCGACGGATTCGGCTTTCACCGCATCGACCTCGGCCGGCTCCGGCTGCGCCTCGTCGGGCGCCTGCTGGGGCTGGGTGGACACCTCGGTCGCCTCGAGATCGATGGTGGGCGGAGTGCGCTTGGCACGACCTGACTCGGGGGCCAATCCTGCGTCTTCAGGCTTGTCTTCGGCCATCGTGACGTTTCCCTCACAATTGCAAGCAACGTACTCGGACCGGACCCCTTTCGCGAAGGATTCGGCCCGTTCTCTTACGCCAAACGGGTGCGCAAAGCACGCGCCAAGGTCTCAATTAAGGCATTTTCGTCCGGCGAGGCCGCGACCGCAACCTGCGTCGCGCCGGCCTCACGGAGCACGCCGGCGATGCTCTCGGACAGGCAGCACTGCGGAATCGACAGCGCGGAGATTTCGACGCCCTCGTCGCGCGCCGCATCCAAAAAGGCGCGCGCGCTGCGCCGCGAATAGTGCAAGACGGCCCGGATGCCATGGGCAGCAAAACCTTCGCAGACCTCGCGCGGCAGATGCTTGACCGGCACCATGCGATAGATGGTTTGCGTGACCACGTTGAATCCTTCCGCACCGAGCTCGGCCGAAAGATCGCGCGACAGATCAGCCCCCGCGAGATAGAGCAGCGCGCCCTTTTTCTTCACGACCTTGTCGCGCGCGCTTTGCAGCACCTTGTCCCTTAACACCGCCGCATCGCCGCCGGCGACGATGACCTCGGTAAAGCCGGCCTCGCGCGCGGCGCTCGCGGTGTGCTCGCCGACCGCGAACAGCGGCAGTTGTGACAGACGAAGCTCGCGCAATTGCGGCGCGATGGCGCGGATCGCGTTCGCCGAGGTGACGATGATGCCGCCATAGCTTGCCTCGCTTTCGTCGCGAAACGCTACCGGCTCGAACTTGAGCGCCGGCGCCAGCAGCACCACATAGCCCAGGGCACGCAAGTCTGCCGCGGTGGCCTCATTGTCGGGATGCGGCCGTGTGACAAGAATGGCCATGATCTCTATTCTCCGGCGCACCGCGACCCGGTGTTCCAGAAGCCCTCAAGGCGCGATTGCCTTTGACGACCTCGGAATGCTACCGGACGTACCAGAACTCTGCTTTGCGGAAGAGCGCAAGGGCGCAAATTGGATAACAATTCGCCAATGCTGGTATTGGGCATCGAAACCACCTGCGACGAAACCGCCGCTGCTGTGATCGCGCGCGCGGGCGACGGCGACGGCAGGATTCTCTCGAACATCGTGCGCTCGCAGATCGAGGAGCACGCCAGCTTCGGCGGCGTGGTGCCGGAGATCGCTGCGCGCGCCCATGTCGACCTTCTCGACGGTATCATTGACCGCGCGATGAAAGAGGCCGGCGTCGGCTTCGCAGAGTTGTCGGGTGTCGCGGCCGCTGCCGGACCGGGATTGATCGGCGGCGTGATCGTCGGGCTCACCACCGCGAAGGCGATCGCGATGGTGCACGACACCCCCCTCGTCGCGGTGAACCATCTCGAGGCGCATGCGCTGACGCCACGGCTGACCGATCACCTCGAATTCCCCTATTGCCTGTTCCTGGCTTCGGGCGGCCACACCCAGATCGTCGCCGTGGTCGGCGTCGGACAATATATTCGGCTCGGCACCACCGTCGACGATGCGATCGGCGAAGCCTTCGACAAGGTCGCGAAGATGCTCGGGCTGCCTTATCCCGGCGGACCGCAGGTCGAGCGCGCCGCGGCAGACGGCGATGCAGCGCGATTCGCGTTTCCGCGGCCGATGCAGGGACGGCGCGATGCCAATTTCTCGCTGTCGGGACTAAAGACGGCGGTGCGCAACGAAGCGAGCCGGATCACGCCGCTCGAGCCACAGGACATCAGCGATCTCTGCGCGAGTTTTCAGGCCGCGGTGCTGGACTCGACCGCCGACCGCCTGAGCATGGGCCTCAGGCTGTTCCGCGAGCAGTTCGGCGCACCGCAGGCGCTCGTCGCGGCCGGCGGAGTTGCGGCCAATCAGGCGATCCGCGGCGCGTTGCAGAACGTTGCGGATGCGGCCGGGACGCGACTGATCATGCCGCCGCCCGCGCTCTGCACGGACAACGGCGCAATGATCGCCTGGGCCGGCGCCGAGCGTCTCGCGCTCGGCCTCACCGACACGATGGATGCCCAGCCCCGCGCGCGGTGGCTGCTCGATGCCAACGCGACGGCGCCCAAAGGCTACGCCAACACGCGCGCAGGATTTTAGCGATGACATCCTTTCAGTCCGTCTCGGTGATCGGTGCGGGCGCCTGGGGCACGGCGCTGGCGACGGTCGCCGCACGGGCGGGAAGAACAGTGACGCTGCGCGCCCGCAACGCCGAGCACGCAGGCCGGATTGCCTCGTCGCGAGAAAATCCGCGGCTGCCCGGCGTAAAATTGTCGCCCGACATCGTGGTGACGAGCGAGCTGGCGCTCGCGGCGCGCGCAGATATCCTGCTGATCGTGACGCCCGCGCAGCACCTGCGCGGCGCGATCAACACGCTGGCGCCGCATTTGACCAAGCCAACTCCGGTGGTCGCCTGCGCCAAGGGCATCGAGCACGGCACCCATAAATTCATGACCGACGTGATCGCGGAAGCCGCACCGATGGCGCAGCCTGCGATCCTGTCGGGGCCGAGCTTCGCCGACGACGTCGCGCGCGGCCTGCCGACGGCGGTGACGCTGGCTGCAAAAGACGAGCAGCTCGCCAGCGCGCTGGTGCAGGCGCTGGGCTCGCCGACATTCCGGCCCTATCACTCGACCGATGTGCGCGGCGTCGAAATCGGCGGCGCGGCCAAGAACGTGCTGGCGATCGCCGTCGGCATTGCCGTTGGCCGCAAGCTCGGCGCTTCCGCGCAGGCCGCGTTGACCACACGCGGCTTTGCCGAGCTCGCCCGCTTCGGCCGTGCACTCGGCGCGCGTAGCGAGACGCTTGCAGGGCTGTCCGGCCTTGGCGACCTGATTCTGACCTGTTCGAGCCCGCAATCGCGCAACTTCGCGCTCGGGCTTGCACTCGGGCGCGGCGAGACGGCGCCAGCCGGCAAGCTCGCCGAAGGCGAATTCACCGCACCCGTGCTGATCGAGCTCGCATCTTTGCAAAACATCGAGATGCCGGTATCAGAAGCCGTCGCAGCGATCCTGAGCGGCAAGAGCACGATCGACGCCGCAATATCCGGACTTTTGACGCGCCCCTTCAAGGCAGAGGAATGATTTCCGACGTCATGCCCGCGCTTGTCGCGGGCATCCACGTCTTGATATTGAGTACGTGGCAAAGACGTCGATGGCCGGGACAAGCCCGGCCATGACGAACGGATGGGACACGTTATGAATTACTGGCTGGTGAAATCCGAACCGTCCGTCTGGTCGTGGGACCAGCAGGTCGCCAAGGGCACCAAGGGCGAAGCCTGGACCGGCGTACGCAACTTCACCGCGCGGCAGAATCTCGTGAGCATGAAGAAGGGCGACAAGGCGTTCTTCTATCATTCCAACGAGGGCAAGGAGATCGTCGGCATCGCGGAAATCATCAAGGAGGCCTATCCTGATCCGACCGACAAGACCGGCAAGTTCGTCTGCGTCGACATCAAGGCCGACAAGCCATTGAAGACGCCGGTGACGATGGCTGCCGTCAAGGCCGACAAGAAGCTCGCCGACATGGCGCTGGTGAAATACTCGCGCCTCTCCGTGCAGCCGGTGACGGCGGACGAATGGAAGCTCGTCTGCAAGATGGGCGGGCTGTAGTTACTGCCGTAGTCCGAATCGTAGGGTGGGCAAAGCGAAGCGTGCCCACCTCTTCTTTCGCAAGCATTGAGAGCAAGCATTGAGAGATGGTGGGCACGGCGCGCGAAGCGCGCGCCTTTGCCCACCGGCAGCCAACTATTCCATCAACCGTCCGGCAGCGCGAACACTTCGCATGGCTCTACGATCCCACGCAGCGGATGCATTCCAAGCGGCAGCAATGGCGTGTCGGTCTCGGCGGCGAGCGCACCCGACACCAGAACCGTCTTGCCGAGCGGCTTGCACAATCCCTCGAGCCGGCTGACCAAATTGACGGCCGAACCGATCGCGGTGAAATCCAGCCGATTGGCTGCGCCGATATTGCCCCACAGCATCTCGCCGAGATGAAGCGCGGCGCCGAACGACAGCGACGGCAATCCCTGGCGGCGCCGTTCGTCATCGAGGTGCATCATGCCGGCGCGCGCCGCGGTCGCCGCGCGCAAGGCGGCGCCGCAAGCCTCGCGCGGTGATGCGCCCACAACCGGAAAAATCGCCAGCACTCCATCGCCGATGAATTTCAGCACCTCGCCGCCAAAGGCGTGCACCGCGCCCGCGATGCGATCGAACCAGGCATCGAGCGCTGAAATGACGGCGGCCGGCGGGTTGCCTTCGGACAAGGCCGTGAAATCGCGCAGGTCGGCATAGAGCAGTGCAGCCTGGATGGTTTCGCCGAGATCGCGGCGCAGCGGCGCCGCCAGCACGCGCTCGGCGCTGCGCCGGCCGAGATAGGCTTCGAGCGCTGCCGCCAACGTGGCACGCGCGGCGAGCACGGCGAGCGGTGCGGCGGCGAAGCGCGCGGCTTGCTGGAGATCGTCGATCTCGCGCGGCGTGAACGGACGCGGCCCGATCCAGCCGAGCAACGGCCCGTCCGGACGCGGCCCGATTACGTCCTCGTGGACGATGCCGGTGGCTGTTGCACTCAGCCAGCGCCGGCCGGCATCGTTGCGTGGCGCGAGCGCGGCAGCCCCCGGCGCAAAACCGAGAGCTTCGACGACCTCGCCACTGTCGGCGCGCCACAGCCAGGTTCGCTGTGCGATCAGGGGATGCGGGACGTCCAGGGTCAGGCTGCCCGCGACGAGCGGCAATCCATCCGCAACCAGATGCCTGCCGAGATCCGCGAGCAAGCGGTCGGCGCCCGTGGTCTCAGCGGCGGCATCGACGAGCCAGGCGAGCGTCGAGGACAACTGCATGGCGCGATCATGCGGTCTGCGCGCCTTTTTTGTCACGACCTATCCTCGATGGCGGGCCTTGAAGAGGCACCGTAGCGGCGCCATCTGCCTAATGCAGCCAGGGAACCGACGCCGATGACTGAGCCCTTCATAGTCCGCCGCGAGACCCATATCCCCGCCCCGCGTGCCACTGTCTTCGCTTACCTCGCCGACCCCGACAAAATCGTGAACTGGATGGGCTCGGAGGCGACGTTCGAGACGCAGCCTGGCGGGCTTTACCTGCTGAAGGGTATTGGCCAGCGCGGCGGCGTCGCCCGCGGCGCGTTTCGCGAGGTCGTGCCGGTGCATCGGCTCGCCTACACGTTCGGTTGGGAAGGCGGTCAGGAAGTGCCACCCGGCTCGAGCCTGATCGAGATTGACCTGATCGAACGCGATGGCGGCACGCTGCTCCGCATGACGCATAGCGGCCTGCCGACCGCAGAACAATGCGACGCCCATAGCAAGGGCTGGGCGCATTATCTGCGCCGGTTGAGCCTCGTGGCCGGAGGCCGAGATCCCGGACCCGACGTGATGAAGCCTGAGAGCAAGATGTAGCCGGCGTTACTCGGTGGAATTCGGTAGGCATTCGTAGGGTGGGCAGAGCGAAGCGTGCCCACCACTTTTTTTTCTTTCGCAATCGCGGAGAGATGGTGGGCACAGCGCTTCGCGCCTTTCCCCACCCGGGGCAAATTGGTTATACCGCAGCCGTCGCCACCACCTGCGCCAGAAGCTGCTCGCGCCTCGCCTGTGAGCGCTGACCCTTCATCGTCGCGGCAAAACGCTCGAGGATGCCGTCCTCGAACGCGGTGACGATGGTGTCGTGGACGTAGCTCCTGCGGCAGATCGCCGGCGTGTTGGAGAGCTGGTCGGCAGCGGCACGGATCGCATCCAGCACCTGACGCTTGCGGCCGCGCTGGCTGGTCGCCGGCGTGATCCGCGACAGCGATTCCACGACGACGGCCGAGGCCATCAGCGTACGAAAATCCTTCAGCGAAATCTTGATGCCGGCGATCTCGCGCAGGAACGCGTTGACCTGCGTGGTATTCACGGCGCGCACGGTGCCGGAGGCATCGCGATACTGGAACATGCGCTTGCCCGGCACGCCGCGCAGAATGCCGATGGCACGGACCAGCTTGGCCGCGTCGCATTCCTTCCGCACCGCCTTGCCGCCCTTGGCCTTGAAGGTCAGCACGAAGCAGTCGTCTTCCAGCGTGACGTTGGACTTCAGCAGCGTGGTGGCGCCGCGGGTGCCGTTGAGGCGGGCATAGGATTCATTGCCGGGACGGATCGCGGTGCGGGCGATCAGTTCGATCACCGCCGAGAGCGCGAACTCGCGCGTCGGCTCCTCGCCCGACAGGAACATCGAGACCTTGCGCCGTATCTTCGGCAGCGCGCCGACGAGCTTTTCCAGGCGATGCGCCTTGCGCTGCTCGCGGACCTTTTCCCAGTCGGCGTGATAGCGATATTGCAGCCGCCCTGCGGCATCGCGACCCACCGCCTGGAGATGCGAGCTCGGATCGGCCGAGTAACGCACCTCGCGATAGGCCGGCGGCACCGCCATGGCATGGAGCCGGCGGATGGTGCGAGCGTCGCGGATATGGGCGCCGTTGGGGCGGACGAAGGAATAGCCCTTGCCGCGCTTGATGCGGCGGATGGTCAGCTCATTCTGGTCGCCGAGCCGCAGGCCCAATTCCTTGGCCAGCGCCTCGACCGAGGTCGCAGCTGCCGTGTCGAAGGTCTTCTTCGGGCTGGGACGCCTGAAACCAGTCGGTTTCGGCCATTGTCCGAGGGCTTTGGCGAGCGCAATAGCGGCGGGATCGGCTGAAGCGGGCCGCATTGTCCCGAAATTCTGCTGATCCATCATAGTCTTACGCCTTAGCTCCGCCTGTTATCGAACAATGCTGTTGTTTTGATTTTTGTTCCCAGCGGGTCTCGTTGGACCCCGGTCAGGCCATTTAGGAGGTTCCGAACGGCATTGCGAGTCCCGAATCAGTGACGATTGGTTTCTAAATACCTCCAACCCGTGCATGGAGGGTCTGCGTCGCCGCTTCCGCGAGGTTCGGTAAAGAGCGGAGGAGCCCTCACCCCGGTTGTTTCAGATTTGCGACAGGCACACTCACCGACTTGATCCTGCGCATGGTCGGATGCCCGCCGAAGGTCCAGCTTGTCCTCCTTGTCGGGCGCGGTAAGCCCGACGCATAATCATTCAAATGATGTCGGCGTGGCGTTGAGCTTGCCGCTTGGTGGAGGAAAACATGTCCGAGAAGATCTACGACGTGCCGGCAGAGTGGGCGAAGCGCGCCTGGGTCGACCAGGCCAAGTACAAGGACATGTACGCCCGCTCGATCTCGGACCCGAACGCGTTCTGGGCCGAGCAGGCCAAGCGCATCGACTGGATGAAGGCTCCGACCAGGATCGAGAACGTCTCCTTCGCGCCCGGCAACGTCTCCATCAAGTGGTTCGAGGACGGCGTCCTCAACGTCGCCTGGAACTGCATCGACCGGCACCTCGCCAAGCGCGCCAACCAGACCGCGATCATCTGGGAGGGCGACGATCCCTCGCAGTCGAAGCACATCACCTACAAGGAGCTGCACGACGAGGTCTGCCGGATGGCCAACATCCTGCGCACCCGCAACGTCAAGAAGGGCGACCGCGTCACCATCTACCTGCCGATGATCCCCGAGGCCGCCTATGCGATGCTGGCCTGCGCGCGGATCGGCGCGATCCACTCGGTGGTGTTCGCCGGCTTCTCGCCCGACAGCCTCGCCCAGCGCATCAACGACTGCAAATCCAAGGTGATCATCACCGCCGACGAGGGCCTGCGCGGCGGCAGGAAGGTGCCGCTGAAGGCCAATGTCGATGCGGCGCTCGCCAAGACCGAAGGCGTCGACTGGGTCATCGTGGTCAAGCGCACCGGCGGCAAAGTCGAGATGTCCCCGTCGCGTGACCTCTGGTACGACGACGCGGCCAGGATGGTGACGACGGAGTGCCCGGCCGAGCACATGCACGCCGAGGATCCGCTGTTCATCCTCTACACCTCGGGCTCGACCGGAACGCCGAAGGGCGTGCTGCACACCTCGGGCGGCTATCTCGTCTACGCCGCGATGACGCATCAATACGTGTTCGACTATCACGACGGCGACGTCTACTGGTGCACGGCGGACGTCGGCTGGGTCACCGGCCACAGCTACATTCTCTACGGGCCGCTGTGCAACGGCGCGACCACGCTGATGTTCGAGGGCGTGCCGAACTACCCCGATAATTCCAGGTTCTGGAACGTCATCGACAAGCACAAGGTCAACATCTTCTACACCGCGCCGACCGCGATCCGCGCCCTGATGCAGGGCGGCGACGAGCCGGTGACGAAGACCTCGCGCGCCTCGCTGCGCCTGCTCGGCTCGGTCGGCGAGCCCATCAATCCGGAAGCCTGGGAGTGGTACCACCGCGTCGTCGGCGACGACCGCTGCCCGATCGTCGACACCTGGTGGCAGACCGAGACCGGCGGCATCCTGATCACGCCGCTGCCGGGCGCCACCAAGCTCAAGCCCGGCTCGGCGACGCTGCCGTTCTTCGGCGTGGTGCCGGAGATCGTCGATGCCGACGGCAAGGTGCTGGACGGCGAGACGTCGGGCAATCTCTGCCTCACCCGCTCCTGGCCCGGCATGATGCGCACGGTCTATGGCGACCACGCCCGGTTCGAGCAGACCTATTTCTCGACCTACAAGGGCAAGTATTTTACCGGCGATGGCTGCCGGCGCGATGCCGACGGCTATTACTGGATCACCGGCCGCGTCGATGACGTCATCAACGTCTCCGGCCATCGCATGGGCACCGCCGAGGTCGAGAGCGCGCTGGTCGCGCATGAGAAGGTGTCGGAGGCCGCCGTGGTCGGCTTCCCGCACGACATCAAGGGCCAGGGCATCTACGCCTACGTCACCCTGATGGCCGGCGTCGAGCCGAGCGAGGATCTGCGCAAGGAGCTCGTGACCTGGGTGCGCAAGGAGATCGGCCCGATCGCCTCGCCCGACCAGATCCAGTTCGCACCCGGCCTGCCCAAGACGCGCTCCGGCAAGATCATGCGCCGCATCCTGCGCAAGATCGCCGAGGACGAGCCGGGCAGTCTCGGCGATACCTCGACGCTCGCCGATCCCGCCGTGGTCGACGATCTCGTCAAGAATCGCCAGAACAAGAAACAGACCTCGGCGTAAGAACGCTCTCGTGCCCCGGACGTAGCGCAGCACTTCCCTGGCGATGCGAAGCATCGTCCAGTTCGGCGGTGCGCTGCGGAGCCGGGGCCCATGCCGCAGACAAGTTTCTGGGTCCCGGCTCAGCGCAGCAGCGCCGAGGCGCTGCAGCGCATCCGGGACACGAGACTGTCCCTCGCTTCAACAGCATTTCCCGTTGGCAAACCACCCTCACGCACTTGTCAGGGCGTGAGCGAACGCGCCTGTATCTTTCCCGCGAAGTGTTGTTTTCCGGTCATTTACTTTAATTCGAACTTTTCCTTTGTTCCCCTGCCGGCTGGGCCCAAGGCGCGGCGCGTGGAAACCATCCGGTTAACACGCGCGGTTAAGAATGCGTGGGCGAGCGGGCAATTGCCGGGTTTTGCGTCAATTTGGACGGCCCGTTCGGGGCAACGGATAAGGAAGCAAGTAATGTCGATGAGGATTGCGGTGGCATTGGCCGCCACCATCGGGGCAGGGATCTTGATGTCGACGGCGGCCGAGGCGCGGCCGGAAATGGTGGGGCTGCACGGAGCCGATTATTCGCCGGGCACCATCGTGGTCAGGACCAACGAGCGCCGGCTCTATCTCATCCTCGATGGCGAACACGCGATGCGCTACCCCGTGGGCGTCGGCAAGTCCGGCAAGCAGTGGGCCGGCACCACGCGCATCGACGGCAAATATCGCAACCCGGCCTGGTCGCCGCCCGCCGAGGTGAAGCGTGACAAGCCGAACATGCCCGACGTGATTCCTGGCGGCTCGCCGCGCAACCCGATGGGCGTTGCGGCGATGACGCTGGCCGGCGGCGAATATGCCATCCACGGCACCAACGTGCCTGGCTCGGTCGGCGGCTTCGTCTCCTATGGCTGCATCCGCATGCTCAACGACGACATCACCGACCTCTATAGCCGCGTCCCCGTCGGCACCACGGTGGTCGTCACGCGCTGAGAACGAAGGGCCTCAGGACGAAAAGCCGCGTTCTGACGCGGCTTTCTTATTGCCAGAAGCGCCAGCTGCGCGCGCACCAGCCTTCGCGATGGCCGCCATTATAGCTGCGGGCATAACCGCCCGCGAGCAGCGCAGCCGAGACGTTGGCCGTGCGCGTGGTGGCAACATCGGCGAGAATGCGCCCGTATTTCTCTGGGCCGAGATTGTAGATCACAACGCCGCCCTGGCCGAGCAGCTTGCGTAGCGCATCGGTGGCAGCTTCGGCCTTGTCCAGCTCTTCCCGACAGGACGCCCTCATTTCAGGCGCATCGATGCCGCGCAAGCGGACCCGCCCGACGAGATCGCGCCCGTTGCGCTGATGCACACGCGCGAGAAACGTGTCGCCGTCGATGGTGCGGATGACGTCGACCGACTGGCGAATGTCGGGATCGCCTGCCTGCTGCAGGATGATCTCGGCGTCCTGCGCTCGTTCGTCACCGCCATGCCGCGCGGACCAGTTGGTCCCGTGCCGGAAGGTGAGCACGACCGCGGTGACGACAACAACCACGAACATCCACGGCAGCAGCCCCGCGAAGCGACGGCCAAACGGCGTGCCACTGAACGAGGGCCGATACGAATTGATTCGGTCGCGGGGAGACATCGGCCAACGCTAGGGCTGAGTCGGGCGAGCCGGCAAGAGACGCCCCGTCTCAGAAATCCGATGCGATGCCCTTGCGCTCCCAGTCGCCATAGCGCGTCGGCTCGGGACCCTTCGGCCCCTGCAGCTCTTTTGGTGCGGCTTCGGCATTGGCAACAGCCGCCCGCCGGCGCGCCTCGGCTTCCGCCAGCGCGCGCTGAGCGGCCGGCGTCTGCGCCTTGCGCTGAGGAGGACTGGACGGAGTGTCGTTCATCTCTGGCTTCCTAGCCCAGGCGCGCCCCTCGCGCGATCGGAAAAAACGCCGCGCATAGGGGTGGAGATCGTCATGCAGGGCTGAAAAAACCAGAGCCGATTCTTACATTTGGCATATTCGCATGCCACAGATGCGCTTCTTCAGGCATGCGCCCTCACGGCGGAACTGCCGCTCGCTCAGAACCTTACCTCCGCATGCCATCTCAACGTTTTGCTCCACCCACCGAAGTGCCTGGTCTGGCGGCACGGCGGATCGCCGCAGATATCGTCGATGGTGTCCTGCATAAGCACCGCACACTTGATGATCAGCTCGACGGTGGCGGCGCCCATCCCGGACTGAAGACGCTCGCCGATCGCGATCGCGCGCTGATGCGGCGCATGGTGGCGACCGTGCTGCGTCGGCTCGGCACGCTGGGCCACGTGCTGTCGCGCCTGCTCGACAAGGGCATCCCTGGCGAGGCGCCGCGCGCGCAAAGCGCGCTCCTGATTGGCGCTGCGCAAATTCTCTGGATGGATGTTCCCGATCACGCGGCGGTCGATCTCTCGGTCCGCCTGGTGCAATCCGACCGCCGCGCAGCGCGCTATGCCGGCCTCGTCAACGCCGTGCTGCGCCGCTGCGCACGCGAGGGCAAGGCGCTGGTGGAGGAAGTCGCAACGCAATCGCTCGACCTGCCACCCTGGCTGCTCGCGCGCTGGAGCGCGCATTATGGCGAGACCACCGCGCGCGAGATGGCGCTCGCGCTCGGCCATGAGCCCTCACTCGATCTGACCGTGAAGTCGGATGCCGCACAGTGGGCGAGTCGCCTGCACGGAGAGGTGCTGCCGACCGGAACCGTGCGCACGCTGCTGCACGGCTCGGTGACCATGCTGCCAGGCTTCAGCGAAGGACAATGGTGGGTCCAGGACGCCGCGGCGGCATTGCCGGCCCGGCTGTTCGGCGATATCGCCGGCAAGTCCATCGCCGATCTCTGCGCCGCTCCCGGCGGCAAGACGGCCCAGCTGGTGCACGCCGGCGCGAATGTTGTCGCCGTAGACCGCTCGCCGGCGCGCGTGGCACGGCTGCGCGAGAATCTGGCGCGGTTGTCGTTGCAGGCCGAAACCGTCGTCGCCGACGCCGTGGAATGGGCGGGTCCACAGCACGGCTTTGACGGCATCCTGATCGATGCGCCCTGTACCTCGACCGGCACGATCCGCCGCCACCCGGATGTGGCCTGGCTGCGTCAGGAGTCCGACATCGCGGCGCTCGCGGCGCTTCAGCAGCGCCTGCTGCGGAAATCCGTCTCGCTGCTGAGGCCGGGCGGAACGCTGGTCTATTGCACCTGCTCGCTGGAGCCAGAGGAAGGCGAGCAGGCGATCGCCGCGCTGCTGACGACCGAGCCCGCGCTGCGCCGCGTGCCGATCCAGCCGTCCGAGGTCTCGGGCCGAGCCGAGATCATTACCACCGAGGGCGACCTGCGCACCCTGCCGAGCCATTTGCCGAACGCCGACCCGAAGCTCGGCGGGCTCGACGGGTTCTTCGCCGCCCGGCTCGTTAAATCCTGATTTTGCACCGGATTTTGCGCCACTGATGCTGATTCGCCGCCTTTCAAGGTGGTGTCAGCCGGCCGATTTTGGGATTAAAAGGATTCGTCAGGAATCCTCTCCCCCTTCAAGGCAAGGCGTGTCGGTCGCTCAACGCAGACGCATCTCGACGTTGGTCATGAACCGCTTCGCGCGGAACATGCTGGCGCGCGCGAGCGGCGGTTCCGTGGCGGTGTCGCGGCTCTGGCCGGGCCGCACCGACCGGCTGATCATCGCCCCGCACGACCTGCGCACCGCGGACGCCACGCGCGCAGCTGAGATCTATGCCGGGCGCTTCGTCTTCGCTGGCAAGATCGTCAATTGCCACGGCCGCTCGATTTTCGATCTCGAGCCGCCGTCGGAGGACTGGGAAGTCGCCCTGCTCGGCTTCGGTTGGCTGCGCCATTTGCGCGCCGCCGACACCGCGCTGACGCGGGCCAATGCTCGCGCGCTGGTCGAAGATTGGATCTCCAATCCCGCCAACAAGCGCCCGGTCGCCCGCCGCGCCGACGTGCTGGCGCGGCGCGTGATCTCGCTGTTGTCGCAGGCGCCGCTTGTGCTTGGCGACACCGACAACAAATTCTATCGCCGCTACCTGCGGGCGCTGGCGCGCGAAATCCGCTATCTGCGTTTCACCATGGTCGACATCCCGGACGGGGTGCCGCGGCTGCAAGTGTTGATCGCGCTCTGCTACGCCTCGCTGTGTCTCGCCAACCAGGCGCGCCACATCCGCAGCGCCTCGCGAAAACTGTCCGACGAATTGCAGCGCCAAATCCTTCCCGACGGCGGACACGTCTCCCGCAATCCCGGCGCGTTGATCGAGCTTCTGATCGACCTGCTGCCACTGCGCCAGACCTTTGCAGCGCGCAACATCGCGCCGCCGCCGGCGCTGCTCAACGCGATCGACCGCATGATGCCGATGCTGCGCTTCTTCCGGCACGGCGACGGCAACTTTGCGCTGTTCAACGGCATGAGCGCGACGTCATCGGATCTTCTCGCCACGCTATTGGCCTATGACGATACCCACGGCGCGCCGATGGCGACCATGCCGCATACCGGCTTCCAGCGCCTCGACGCCGGAGCGTTGACGCTGATCATGGACACCGGCGCGCCGCCGCCTGCGAATGTCAGCCACGATGCCCATGCCGGCTGCCTGTCGTTCGAATTGTCGTCGGGCACGAGCCGCATCGTGACCAATTGCGGCATGCCGACGACCGGACGCGACAATTGGCGGCCATTCGCGCGCGGCACCGCGGCGCATTCGACGCTGACCTATCACGAAACATCGTCCTGCCAGTTCGTCGAGCTGTCGGCGATGAAGAAGCTGCTGCATGGCGCGCCCGTGATCAGGGGGCCGGCCGTGGTCGAGAATTTTCGCGAGGTCGTTCAGAACGGCACGCTGCTGACGACGTCGCATGACGGCTATCTCGCCAAGTTCGGCGTGATCCACCGGCGCGTGGTGATGGTCGCCAATGACGGCGCGCGGCTCGACGGCGAGGACACGCTGTCGCCGCCGCAGGGCGGACGGCTCAAAGGTGCGAATGCGGATTTCGCGCTGCGCTTCCATTTGCATCCGGCGGTGAAGGCGAGCCGGCTGTCGGATGCCCGCGGCGTGATGCTGGTGCTGCCGAACCGCGAGGTCTGGACCTTTGAAGCGTTGGACGACAAGGTCGATCTCGAGGACAGCGTGTTTTTGGCTGGCAATGACGGCCCGCGCCGCACTGCGCAGATCGTGATCCGGCAGGACGCGCGGCAGGCCCCCTCGATCCGCTGGAGCCTTGTTCGCTCCAGCGCCTCGCCGGCTGTCACCAACGCCCGCCGCAACGCCCGACGCGAGCCGGAACTTCCGCTGTAAACGCGCGCGGCTCGCGCCTATCTAGCCGTTGTGAGGAACGCCGAAAGCTGCTAACGAGCCCTCGCTCGCGCGACTGGCGACCTTGGATGGAGCACCATCGGGAAGCGCGGGACATATCTGCCGCGCGCCTGGGCATAGGTACTCCCCACACAGAGGATCTTGCCCATGACTGATGCGATGACTGACCATCCCCGCCGCGTCACCCGCGCCCTGCTTTCCGTTTCCGACAAGACCGGTCTGATCGAGTTCGCCAAGGCGCTTGCCGCCCATGGCGTTGAGCTGGTCTCGACCGGCGGCACCGCCAAGGCGATCGCGAGCGCGGGCCTCGAGGTCAAGGACGTCTCCGAGCTGACCGGCTTTCCTGAAATGATGGACGGCCGCGTCAAGACGCTGCATCCGAAGGTGCATGGCGGCCTGCTCGCGATCCGCGACAACAAGGAACATGCCGAGGCGATGAAGGCGCATGGGATCGCGCCGATCGATCTCCTCGTCGTCAACCTCTATCCGTTCGAGGCAACCGTCGACAAAGGCGCTGATTTCGAAGAGTGCATCGAGAACATCGACATCGGCGGTCCGGCGATGATCCGCGCCGCCGCGAAGAATCATGACGATGTCGCCGTTGTCGTCGACGCGCAGGATTACCAGGCCGTGCTCGATGAGCTCGCCGCCAACAATGGCGCGACCACGTTGAAGCTGCGCCGGCGCCTCGCCGCAAAAGCCTATGCACGCACCGGCGCCTACGATGCCGCGATCTCCAACTGGTTCAACCGGCAGCTCGAGATCGACGCGCCCGACTACCGCGCGTTCGGCGGCAAGCTGATCCAGGCGCTGCGTTATGGCGAGAACCCGCACCAGACCGCCGCCTTCTACGCGACGCCCGACAAGCGGCCGGGCGTCTCGACCGCGCGGCAATTGCAGGGCAAGGAGCTCTCCTACAACAACATCAACGACACCGATGCGGCCTATGAGTGCATCGGCGAGTTCGATGCCAAGCGCACCGCGGCCTGCGTCATCGTCAAGCACGCCAACCCCTGCGGCGTCGCGGAAGGTCCCGATCTCGTCACCGCCTATCGCAGGGCGCTCGCCTGCGACTCGACCTCCGCCTTTGGCGGCATCATCGCGATGAACCGCGTGCTCGATGCCGACACCGCCCGCGAAATCACGAAGATCTTCACCGAGGTGATCATCGCGCCCGATGCCAGCGAGGAAGCGATCGCGATCATCGGCGCGCGCAAGAATCTACGCCTGCTGCTGGCCGGCGCCCTGCCCGACCCGCGCACGCCCGGTCTCACCGCCAAGACCGTTGCCGGCGGCTTGCTGGTGCAGAGCCGCGACAACGCCGTGGTCGACGACATGGCCTTCAAGGTCGTGACAAAACGAGCGCCGACGGATGCGGAGATGCGCGACCTGAAATTCGCGTTCCGCGTCGCAAAGCACGTCAAGTCCAACACCATCATCTACGCCAAGGATCTCGCCACCGTCGGTATCGGCGCGGGCCAGATGAGCCGCGTCGATTCGGCCCGGATCGCAGCACGGAAAGCCCAGGACGCGGCGAACGAAATGAAGCTTGCCGAGCCGCTCACCAAGGGATCGGTCGTCGCGTCAGATGCGTTCTTCCCGTTCGCCGACGGCATGCTCGCCTGCATCGAGGCCGGCGCCACAGCCGTCGTGCAGCCCGGCGGCTCGATGCGTGACGACGAGGTGATCAAGGCCGCCGACGAGCACGGCATCGCCATGGTGTTCACGGGGACGCGGCATTTCAGGCATTAACTCCCTGTCGTCCCGGACAAGCGGAGCGCAGATCCGGGACCATAACCACAGGGAGTAGTTTGGCGAAGACTCGGAATTGACAGCGTCGCGCCACAACCTCTCCTTGGGGTTATGGGTCTCGGCCTTCGCCGGGACGACACTTGAGCTAGTTCTCCCTCACCCGCATCAGCAACGCCAGTCCCGCGGCGAAGAACACCACCAGCACGCCCATGCCGGCCTTCTGGCTTGCGGTCCCGGCCGTGATTGCGCCGATCAGGAGCGGGCCGATGAAGGACGTCACCTTTCCGGTCAGCGCGAACAGGCCGAAATACTGCGCGATGCGATCCCTCGGGGCGAGGCGGATGAGGAGCGTCCGCGAAGCGGCCTGGAGTGGGCCGCCAGCCGCGCCAATCAGGCATCCCAGCACGAGATAGGCGCGCTCGGCTGCGCCCGCGAACAAGGCGCCGCCCGGCTGGGGCGGAGCGACCTTGATGAACAGAATCGAATCCTTGTCGACCAGCAGGATTGCCGCCAGCGACAGCAGCAGCACCAGCATACTGCCGGCGATCACGCGCTTCGGTCCCAGGAGATCGTCGAGCTTGCCGCCGAGCCACGCGCCGAACGTGCCGGCGATCGCCAAGATGATGCCGAAGGTGCCGATCTGAATCGTGTGCCAGCCGAACGTGCCGGCCGCATAGATGCCGCCGAAGGCGAACAGCGAGACGAGGCCGTCGCTGTAGATCATGTTGGCGAGCAGGAACGTCGCCAGCGATCTCTGCCGCGGCAGTTCGCGCAGCGATTGCAGCAGTTGTGCAAGGCCAGCGCGCAGCGCCGCGCGCACCGGCCGCTTGGCGGGATAGTCCGGCGTGAACAGGAACATCGGCGTCACGAACACGATGAACCAGAGGCCCGTCAGCGGTCCCGTGATACGATCGCCCTCATGCACTGCCGGATCGAGCCCGAACAGCGGTTTGAAACCAAGCAGCGTACGCCCGGTCTCCGGGTTCGCGGCAAGGAAGCCGAGCACGATGATCAGGCTGATGATGCCGCCGACATAACCGGTGGCCCAGCCATTGCCGGAGAGCCGCCCGATCCGCTCCGGGGGCACGAGCGTCGGCATCATCGCATTGTTGAACACGGTGGCGAACTCCGCGCCGACGCTGGCGAGCGCCACGGCCGCAAGCAGCGGCGCGATGATGGCGGGATCGCCGGGCCTGCCGATCCACAGCGCACAGGAGCCGAGCACCAGCATAGCGCCGAATGCAGCGATCCAGGGCTTGCGCCGGCCCGCCGCGTCCGCGACGGCGCCTAACACCGGCGACAGCAGGGCAATGACCAGGCCAGCGGCCGCCATCGCGAATCCCCACAGCGACTGTCCGGCCGCAGGGTCCGGCGCGACGCTTGTGGCGAAATAGGGCGCAAAGACGAACGTCGTGATCAAGGTAAAATAGGGCTGTGCAGCCCAGTCGAAGAAGATCCAGCTGACGACGGCAGCGCGCGGCGGATAGATCCGCTCCGCATCGGCCATATCGGTATCAGAGGCGATCGTCGTCATCAGCATTCCTTATCACGAACAGTTTTGCCGCTCTTGGCGCAAACGGTATAGCATTGCCGTGACGGCTGTGGAGCGGCGCCAAGACACGACAGAAACAAGACACGGCGGAAATTTGATGATGTCGCTTGTCCTGACACGACGAAAAGTCGTAGTTGCCCTCACGATTCTAGGTATCGGCCTGTTGCCGGCGCGCGCTCAGGATGCGCGCCGCCTCTACGAGCCACCCGCGCTCGACACCGTTCACGCCATCGCGGCCGAGCACGGCATGGTGGTGGCCCAGGAGAGAATCTCCGCACGGATCGGCGCAGACATCCTGCGCAGCGGCGGCAATGCGGTGGATGCCGCGGTCGCGACCGGTTTCGCCATGGCGGTGACCTATCCGCGCGCGGGCAATATCGGCGGCGGCGGCTTCATGGTGATCCATTCCGCCGACCGCAAGGAAGACATCGCGATCGACTATCGCGAGACCGCGCCGGCTGCGACGACATCAGACATCTTCCTCGGCGCCGACGGCAAGCCCGATATCGCCAAGTCGCGCGACTCCGCACTCGGCATCGGCGTGCCCGGCACGGTCGCAGGACTGTCGCTGGCGCTGGAGAAATATGGCTCCGGCCAGTTCACGCTGGCGCAATTGCTGGAGCCGGCGATCGCGCTCGCCCGCGACGGTTTTATCATCAGCGACGACATCGCCGACACCTTGCCGGCCGCGCACAAACGATTTGCGCGCTGGCCGGCGTCGGCAAAAATCTTCTCGCGACCGGACGGGACGCCGCTGCAAGAGAATGACCGGCTGGTGCAAGGCGATTTGGCTGAGACGCTGTCGGCTATCGCTGCCCAAGGTCCGCGCGGATTCTACGAGGGACCGGTCGCCGAAAAGCTGGCCAAGGCCGTCACCGATGCCGGCGGCATCATGACTCCGGAGGATCTGCGGTCATACAGGCCCGTGATCCGCGAGCCGGTGCGCGGCAGCTACCGCGGCTTCGACATCGTCTCGATGCCGCAGCCGTCGTCCGGCGGCGCGGTGCTGGTGGAAACGCTGAACATCCTGGAGGGCTTTCAGCTCTCGGATCTGAAGCAGGGCTCGCCGGCCTCGCTGCATCTGCTGATCGAGGCCATGAAGCGCGCCTATGCCGATCGCGCGCGCTACCTCGGCGATCCCGCGTTCGTCAAGGCGCCGATCGAGACCCTGATCGCGAAGGATTATGCCGCAAAACTCCGCACCGGCATCAATGCCGACAGTGCCACGCCAGCGAGCAAGATCGTGGCGAGCGCGACGCCGCCGCGCGAAGGCAGCAACACCACGCATTTCTCGGTCGTCGATATCAGCGGCAATGCGGTGAGCAACACCTATACGCTCAACTTCAGCTATGGCGTCGGCCTCGTCGCCGACGGCACCGGCGTGCTGCTCAACAACGAGCTCGACGATTTCACCGCGGCGGTTGGCGCCTCCAATGCCTATGGCCTCGTCGGCTACGAGGCCAACCTGCCCGGCCCCGGCAAGCGGCCGCTGTCCTCGATGTCGCCGACCATCGTGCTGAGGGACGGCAAGCCGGTCCTGGTGACCGGCTCGCCCGGCGGCAGCCGCATCATCTCCACTGTGCTCCAGGTGATCGTCAACGTGCTCGACTATCATATGGATGTCGCCGCAGCCGTTGCAGCACCGCGGCTGCATCACCAATGGCTGCCGGATGAAGTGCGCGTCGAGCGCGGCTTTTCCGACGATGTCCTGTTCGAACTGAAGGCGATGGGTCACCTCGTCGTCGAGCCGATGGGTCAGACATCGGCCAACTCGATCGCGGTGACGCCGAACGGACCCTTCGGTGCGCCTGATCCGCGCACCCGCGGCGCCGCGGCGGAAGGACAATAAGCTTTCCCCTTTAGGAGGTCCGCGGTCAACGGCGCTGGTCATCGGTTTTCGCCTCCGGCCAATTCTCCGACGGCGGCCTCTGCGGGGTCTTCCTCGCGACCGTTGCGCTACCGGACACCCGCCGCCGCGCGCTGCATGCAGGCTAACAGGGCCCTTCGCATCTCATTCCCATATGTCGCGGGAACGACTAGGCTCGTGTCTCGGCAAGGAGATATGCGTGGTCCGCAAGATTCTGGCTTCCATCGCAGCCTTGCTGCTGGTGGCACTTATTGTGCTGACGGCCGTCTTTCGTCCGGATCGCGCACTTCGAATCGTGGCCGCTGTCGTCGCTCACAATGTCTGCGCCAAGAGCTTTGTCTCAGGACTTGATCCCGAGACATCCTTCGCAGAGATCACGAGTGATACCAGCCTGCGGTTCTGGCGGGCGATCATGACATATCAACTGGATCGCGCGGCAGGAACCGTCGAAATCTTTGCTTTCGGCCGATCTTATGGGCTCGCCGCCTTTCACGAAGGATTCGGCTGTGTGATCGTGAATGGATCGCGCCAGCCTTATGTGCCGCAGAGCGACATTCAGGCGCTGAAAGCGCCGCAGGAGCCGCCATTGCTCCCTGAAATCGCCGGGCCGGATCTCGTCGAACCCGGGGACGACGCGCTCAGGGCAGCCCTGACTCACGCCTTCGAAGAGCCTGGGGCCGTGCCCACGCGGAGAACCAAGGCCGTCGTGGTGGTGCACAATGGCCACGTGATCGCCGAACGCTACGCCCCGGGCGTCGGCATTGATACGCAATTGCTCGGTTTCTCTTTGACCAAGTCGGTGATCAACGCGCTGATCGGCATCATGGCGAACCAGGGCTTGATCAGCCCGTCGATGCCGGCGCCGATCCCGGAATGGCATTCGCCGTCCGACCCGCGCCACCGGATTGAGATCGAGCATCTCTTGCGCATGACGACGGGGCTTGCACTGGATGAGACCTTCGTCGGCTTTGATCAATCCAGCGAGATGTATGTGAAGGACGACATGGCCGACTTTGCAGCCAAGGCTGCGCTGATCGCACCACCGGGAACGCGTTGGCATTACTCGAGCGGATCGACACAGCTGCTGGCGCGGATCATACGCGATATGCTGGGCGGTCCCGAGCAAGCGTTGGGCTTTGCCTGGCGCACATTGTTCGACCCGCTCGGTATGCGCCATGTGACGCTCGAGTTCGATCCATCCGGAACGCTGCAGGGCGCGTCCAACATGCTGGCAAGCGCGAGAGACTGGGCGCGATTCGGCTTGCTCTATCTCAACAACGGCGTCATCGGCGGCAAACGCATCCTGCAGGAAGGCTGGGTGGATTTTTGCGCTGCCGCTACGCTCGAGACCAACTATGGGGCGGGCTTCTGGACGAATCGCGGCAAGCAAAGGAACGCGAGGGCCGACGTGCCGGGGGAGATTCCCCGGGATGCCTTCTTTGCGGCAGGCGCGTTCGATCAACGCGTCGCAATCATTCCGTCGCGCAACCTGGTTGTGGTGCGTCTCGGCGACGGCCAGGGTGACGTCCAACGGCTGATCAGGGAAGTGCTGGCCGCGACGCGAGAATGAAGCGAAGGAGCTTACCGCCCGACCTGGTACGGCCCGCCCTTCTCCAGCGCACGTTGATAGGCCGGACGCGCATGGATGCGTTCGAGGAACGCCATCGCCTTGGGATGGCCCTGCTCCAGCCCGCCGCGCGCCTGCGCCGCCTCCAGTGGAAAGCTCATCTGGATATCGGCCGCCGTGAACTCGTTGCCGGCGAACCACTCGCTCTTGCCAAGCTCGCCTTCCCAATAATCCATGTGCTGCTTGAGCTGCGGATTGACGAGCGCCGTGAGCGCCTGGTTCGAGACCTTGCGCACGAGAGGACGGAGCAGCGCCGGCGCGCGCTTCGGCATCAGGGTGAACAGCAGCTTGAGCAGCAGCGGCTGCATCGCCGAGCCTTCAGCATAGTGCAGCCAATAGGTGTAGCGCAGCCGCTCCGGCGTGTTGGGCGACGGGATCAGGCGTCCCTGGCCATAGGTGCCGACGAGGTATTCGACGATCGCGCCGGATTCGGCGATGGTATTGCCGTTGTCGGTGATCACGGGCGACTTGCCGAGCGGATGGATGGCACGCAGCTCCTTCGGCGCGCGCATGTCCGGCTGGCGCTGGTAGCGCACGATCTCGTAGGGCACGCCCAACTCCTCGAGCAGCCACAGCACGCGCTGCGAGCGAGAATTGTTGAGGTGATGAACGGTCAGCATTTTGAGGTCCCCCACTGGTCTCGGACGCGTTGGTGCCAGCCCGGCGGGCGAATGTCGAGCCGGATGGTCGTTAATTTTACCCGGGCATATTGACGCTTCTATTTCATCCGGATATTAAAAGGACACGGTGTCAAATTTCGCAGTGATTTCAATGCAGGAAACCTTCACAGCCTTTGTCGGTCAGCGGTGCCTGGCCTCGGGACCAATCGCGGATGTGGCCTTGGCGGTCAAGCGCGCGGATGCAGGGGCCGGCTCGCCGATCGTGATCTTCAGCGACTCGAGCGGGCGGGCGGCCGATTTCGACCTGCGCGGCGACGACCAGGAGGTGCTGGCCCGCCTGGCGACGATCGCGCCGGCGGAAGGCATCGAGCCGCCGACTGCGCCGCGCGGCCGCGGCCGGCCCAAGCTCGGCGTGGTTGCGCGCGAGGTGACGCTGCTGCCGCGACACTGGGAATGGCTCAACGCACAGCCGGGCGGCGCCTCGGTCGCGCTGCGCAAGCTCGTCGATGAGGCGCGGCGCGCAAGCGGCGATCGCGACCGCGAGCGGCAGGCGCGCGATGCGGCCTACCACTTCATGTCGGCGATGGCGGGCAATCTCGCGCATTTCGAGGAAGCCTCGCGCGCGCTGTTCGCAGGCGACCGCCGGCGCTTTGCGGCCGAGATCGCCGACTGGCCCGCCGACATCCGCGACCACGTCCTGAAACTCGCAAGCAGCGACCGCGCGTAGGCGGAACACGCCCCGGTCAAGGTATTATGACCATCATGAAACGGGTGGACGTGGCGCGGCTGCTGCGCCAAGATGTGCGCAAGCGAGCTCGGGGGAGGACGATTTTGACGCGCGCGGCCCCACAATTCCTGTTCGATTTCGGCAGTCCCAATGCGTTTCTCAGCCATGAAGCCATCCCTGCGATCGAGCAGCGGATCGGCGTGAAATTCGAGTATGTGCCGATCCTGCTCGGCGGCATCTTCAAGGCGACCAACAACAAGTCGCCGGCCGAGACGCTCGCCGGCATCAAGAACAAGCGGGAATTCCAGGCTGTCGAGACCGAGCGTTTCATCAAACGCTTCCACGTGCAGCCCTATGTCTGGAACCCGTTCTTCCCCATCAACACGCTGAACCTGATGCGCGCGGCAATCGCGGCCCGGCTCGAAGGCGTGTTCGAACAATATGTCGAAGCCGCGTTCCATCACATGTGGCGCGAGCCGAAGAAGATGGACGATCCGGAAGTTGCGATGAAGGCGCTCGCATCGTCAGGCCTCGATGCGCAGAAGTTGTTCACACGTGCCCAGGACCCCGATGTGAAAGCAAAGCTGATCGAGAACACCGAGGAGGCCGTCGCGCGTGGCGCGTTCGGTTCACCGACGTTCTTCGTCGGCAACGAGATGTTCTTCGGCAAGGAGCAGCTGCGCGAGGTCGAGGAGATGGTGTCGGGAAAGTGAGAGGTGCGAATGGCGGGTAGCGAATAGCGAGTGGAAATCATCCCTGCTATTCGCTACTCCGTACTCGCCATTCGCCAAGGACAACAACGGAGCATCCCCATGCGCATTCTCGTGGTCGGCGCCGGCGCCATCGGCGGCTATTTTGGGGGCAGGCTGTTGCAGGCCGGGCGCGACGTCACCTTCCTGGTGCGGCCGCGGCGGGCGACAGAGCTCGCGAGCGCCGGCCTCGTCATCAAGAGCCCAAACGGCGATGCAACGCTGACGAATCCGCCGGCAGTGCAGGCGGGCCAGCTCACCGAAAAATTCGACGTCGTGCTGCTGAGCTGCAAGGCGTTCGACCTCGATGATGCCATCAAATCGTTCGCGCCGGCGGTCGGGCCGAACACCACGATCATTCCCGTTCTCAACGGCATGCGGCATCTCGACGTGCTGGACCAGAAGTTCGGTGCCGAGCGCGTGCTCGGCGGGCTCTGCGCCATCGCCGCGACGCTGAATGAGACGCGCGAGGTGGTGCAACTCCAGCCGATGCAATCGATCAATTACGGCGAGCGCGACGGAGAACTGTCGGCGCGGGTAAAGGCGATCGACGAAGTCTTCACCAGCGGCATCGCCGGCGCCGGCGCGAGCCAGAACATCATGCAGGACATGTGGGAGAAGTGGGTGTTTCTCGCCTCGCTCGCGGCGTCGACCAGCCTGATGCGCACTTCCGTCGGCAACATCCTGGCGGTCGCCGGCGGCATGGATTTTCTCCTGGGGATGTTGGACGAGACCAGCGCGACTGCGACCGCGTCGGGCTATGCGCCCGGCGGACCGTTCTTCGAGCGGGTCAAGGGTTTGATCACCACCGAAGGCTCGCCGATGACCGCATCGATGTTTCGCGACATCAAGGCGAACCTGCCGGTCGAGGCCGATCACATCATCGGCGACCTCATCGCGCGCGCCGATGCTGCGAAAGTGCCGGTGCCAAAACTGCGCATCGCCTATACGCATTTGAAGGCGTACGAGAAGCAGCGGGCGGGGTAGCCTCGCACTCCGCCGTCGTCCCGGGGCGCGCAAAGCGCGAGCCCGGGACGACGAGTTGAGTAACCGTTTACAGCCTTCCGCTACTGCAAATGCGCCAGGTAATGCGCAAGTGCGGTGATCTCTTCCTCGCTGAGCGAATAGGCGACGTCGGCCATGGCGGCGACGCCGCCGCCGACGCGCAGGCCCGCCTTGTAGTCGTGCAGGGCCTTCACCAGATATTCCTCGCGCTGGCCGGCAAGGCGGGCGACGGCCTTGGTGCCGGCATAGCTGTCGGTGTGGCACGAGGCGCAGCGGCGGCCGCTGGCTGCTTCCTTGCCTTTCCGCGACAGGTCGGGATCCTTGTCCTCCGAACCCTTCGGCGGCGTGAGCTGCGAAAAATAGGCGCCGAGACTGCGGATGTCCTCGTTGGCGATCTCTTCCGCGATTGGCTGCATCTGCTCGTTCTTGCGCGAGCCGGCACGAAAGAACACGAGCTGCCACTGCAAGAACTGATCGGGCTGGCCGGCAAGCGAGGGGATGTTCTCGGTCTGCGAGATGCCGTTGTCGCCGTGGCAGCCGGCGCAGATTGCCGCCTTCTCCTTGACGTCGGCAGCGTGCGCGAAGGGAATGGTGACAAGCGCAGTGAGCGCAAGTCCGATGATCGCGTGAGGAGCAAACTGCCGGTGCATGATTGGAGGATTCCGCTCTAACAAGCCGTCATTCCGGGGCGCCCGAAGGGCGAGGTATGATGCGCAATTGCGCATCTGAGAATCCATAACCCCAAGTCGTGGTTATGGGTTCCGGACTTGCGCGCAAGGGGCGCACAGGTCCGGAACGACACTGTCCAGAACTCAAAGGGTCCAGAACTCAAAGGCCAGAACTCAAAGACAGAGGCTGCGGCCGCCGGTCCGGCCACCTCAGCCTCCGAGGCTTTCACGTCGCGCTACTTCTTGCTGTAGCTGATGCGATAGATCGCGCCGGCCCAGTCGTCGGCGACGAGGATCGAGCCGTCCTTCGCGAGGATGATGTCGTCGGGACGGCCGAGATAGCCCTGGTCGCCCTCGAGCCAGCCGGAGGCGAACACCTCCTGCTTGGGGTTCTTGCCGTCGGGCCCGACGATCACGCGCACGATGCGCGCGCCCTGGTACTTGTGCCTGTTCCAGGAGCCGTGCTCGGCGATCAGGATGTTGTTCTTGTACTCGGCGGGGAACTGGTCGCCGGTATAGAACTTCATGCCGAGCGGAGCGACGTGCGCACCGAGATTCAGCACGGGCGGCGCGAACTCCGAGCACTTGTGACCCATCGCGAATTTCGGGTCCGGCAGATCGCCCTGGTGGCAATAGGGATAGCCGAAGTGCTCGCCGATCTTCGAGATCATGTTCAGCTTGTCGCTGGGGAGATCATCGCTGACCCAGTCACGTGCGTTCTCGGTGAACCAGTATTTGCCGCTGCGCGGATCGACGTCGCCGCCGACCGAGTTGCGGACACCGAGCGCCCAGACTTCGGCGTTGCCGGTCTTGGGATCGACGCGCCGGATCTGCGAGACGCTGGTCGGCGGAATGCCGACGTTGAAGGGCGGTCCGAACGGCAGGAAGAACCAGCCATCCTTGTCGGTCGCGATGTACTTCCAGCCATGAGCGGCATAGGACGGCATGTCGTCATAGACGACCTTGCCCTCGCCGAGATTGTCGAGATTCGCTTCGACGTTGTCGTAGCGAATCAGCTTGTCGACGGCGATGACGTAGAGTGCGCCGTCCTTGAAGGCGAGGCCGGTCGGCATGTTCAGACCCTTGAGGATGGTCTTGACCTCGCGCTTGCCGCCATTGTCCTTGATCGAATAGACGTTGCCGAGGCCGAACGAGCCGACGAACAGCGTGCCCTTGTCGCCCCAGGCCATCTGCCGCGCGGCGAGAACGCCGGGCGCCCAGACCTCGATCTTGAAGCCCGCCGGCAACTTGATCTTCTTCACGATGTTGGCGAGCTCGGCCTCGGATGCGCCGGTCGGCGGGCCGGACGGCGGCGCAAGACCCTTCTGCGCCTCGGTCTCATCGCCCAAGAACCAGTCATCCGGCGGATGCGTCCAAAACTCCTTGGTGCCGGATTCGTATTTCTTCAGCGCCCGGTTCTTGTCCTGCTGCTGCGCATTCACGACGCTTGTCCCCGCGAGCAGGGCAACCGCCGCAAACGCAAAGATGGATCGATGGAATATGGATGTCATCGCGTCACTCCCCTAAGGCGGCCGTGGCGGCCATACCGTTATTGTTTTGCTATTCGAGAGGCGAAGTTCGGAGTCTGTCGACAGAGGCAGACGCGAAAAGGTTAGCACATCTGCGAGCGCTGAGAAGCGTGGCTGGCGCATCGCGATGAGCCTCAATAAAAATTGAGAGAGAACTTCTCCGCATGCGTAGCATGCGAGCACGTGCGTTCTCGCTGCAACGCGGAATCACGCGGCTAGCGACTATTTCGCAGGCAGCGCTCGCATGCGCGCGACGGGAATTATGAGACTACGGGATAAGGGCCACGGTCGAAGACGGTGTCATGATAACCCTTTGAGCCGACCTGACGCGCCAGCGCGCTGCGAAAATCGTGGTTCTCGCGCAGGCTGCTCAGCACGTGGGCAAAGTCGAATGCGGGCCGCCAGCCGAGTTCGCGGCGCGCACGATCGTTGACGTAGACGCGGTCGATGGTCGGAAACAGGCGCCAATCCCTCGCCGCGTAGAGTTTGGCGCAATCGGGATAGAGCGCATGCACGACGCGCGCGGCGTCCTCAAGCAGGGCGGCGAGGTGGTTTTGCGTGAACGGGCTCGTCGCCGACACGATATAGCGCGAAAAGCCGATGCTGGGTGCGCGCTCGACGGCGAGCAGATGCGCGCTTACCGCGTCCGCTATATCCAGCCGGCGATAAAGCAGCTCGTTGGCCTGCGCGTTCTCGGTCGCAAAGCTCGCCCGCGCTGAGGGATCGTCGTCCTCCTCCGGAAAGAAGCGCGAGGTTCGCAAGACGACGACGGGAAGCCCATGCTCGCGAAAGAACAGCTCGCAGAGATTCTCGGCCATCAGCTTGGTGGTACCGTAGATGTTCTTCGGCACCGACGGCAGATCCTCGGTGACCCAGACCGCGGCATTGCCGGCCTCGGGCCGAAGCTGCGAGCCGAACGCGCTGGTGGTGCTGGTGAAGACGAAGCTCTTCACGCCGGCCTCAAGCGCTGCCTCGAGCAGGTTGAGCGTGCCGGTGACGTTGGTGTCGATGAAGTCCTGCTTGGTATGGGTCGCGACATGCGGCTTGTGCAGGGTGGCGGCGTGGATGACGGCGGTGACGCCCGCCATCGCGGTCCGCACGAAGCCGGGATCGACGATCGAGCCCACCCGGTCGGTGAACTCCGATTTCTTCAAATCAACCCCATGCACAGTAGACCCGCGCGCGCGAAGCGCCCGGAAAATGGCTTCCCCGAGATGGCCCGCACTGCCGGTGACCAGAATTGTCATTCCACGTCCAACGTACGTCCCGGACGGAGCCGCCCAAAGGGCGATCCGGTCCTGTCAGGTTTGACGCTGGGAGAAATTGGAGCGGGCGAAGGGGCTCGAACCCTCGACCCCGACCTTGGCAAGGTCGTGCTCTACCACTGAGCTACACCCGCGTCCTGAGCCGGTCGCGTGACGCGCCGGCAACGGCTGTCGTATGCCAAAAGCGGGCGGCGAATGCAACAGCTACCCGCGGCATCTATTCGCTTCGGAGACCTAAATGAGCCCCGAATAGGGTCGAAAGCGACCCGAAACGCCCAGGAACCACCAAATCAGCGGTCATGGATTGAAATTCGGCCGTCCCGGCCCAATTTAGGAGCCGGGACAGCAGCATATGGAACGGCGTCGTGCTAAAGAGCCGCCTTTCCGGACATCAGACGAGGGGACTTCCGTGACGATCATTGACCAGGGCAATGGAGCGGCGGGCCAGGCTGCGCCCGATCTGATCAAGGACACCACCACCCAGACCTTCGTGAAGGACGTCATCGAGGAATCGAAGCGCCAGCCGGTGCTGATCGACTTCTGGGCCGAGTGGTGCGGCCCATGCAAGCAGCTGACCCCGGTGCTGGAAAAGGCCGTCAAGGCGGCCAAGGGCAAGGTCAAGCTGGTCAAGATGAACATCGACCAGCATCCGGCGATTCCGGGCCAGATGGGCATCCAGTCGATCCCGGCCGTGATCGCCTTCGTCAATGGCCAGCCGGCCGATGGCTTCATGGGCGCGGTGCCCGAGAGCCAGGTCAACGCCTTCATCGAGCGCCTGACCAAGGGCGTGACCGCGCCGGGCGAGGTCAACGTCGCAGAGATCGTGAGGGAAGCAGACGCCGTGCTCGCTGAGGGCGACGTCGAGGCCGCGGCGCAGATCTATGCCGAGGCGCTGTCGCACGATGCGACCAACATCGCCGCGCTCGCGGGCCTTGCGAAATGCTACGTCACGTCGGGTGCGATCGAGCAGGCCAAGCAGACGCTCGCCATGGTGCCGGAGTCCAAGCACGGCGATGCCGCGGTGAAGGCGGTGCAGGCCGCGATCGATCTCGCCGAGCAGGCGGAATCGCTCGGGCCGGTCACTGAACTGGAGCAGAAAGTCGCTGCAAACCCGCTCGATCATCAGGCCCGGTTCGACCTTGCGACCGCGCTCAACGCGCAAGGCAATCGGGCAGCCGCGACCGACCAGCTGCTCGAGATCGTCAAGCGCGACCGCAAATGGAACGATGATGGCGCACGCAAGCAGCTCATCCAGTTCTTCGAGGCCTGGGGCGGCGCTGATGATGCGACCGTCGAGGGACGCAAGCGGCTGTCGACGATCCTGTTCTCGTAGTTGTTGGAGCATGATCTTGTCGGAAGACCGCTTCACACTTTTCGCTAAAGCGGCCCTTCGGGTCCGGATCATGCTCTAAGGCCTGAGCGCCACACAAGTCAGCGGGGAGCGGGTATGCCGATCAATATCGAATATCGCGGGCCCGCCGATCTTCCCGAGATCATCCCGGTGTTTCCGCTGCCCGGCGCGCTGCTCTTGCCGCGCGGGCAGATGCCGCTCAACATCTTCGAGCCGCGTTATCTGTCGATGGTCGACGACTCACTTCGCGACGGCCATCGCCTGATCGGCATGATCCAGCCCGACGTGGCGCATTCGCCGAAGAACTCTGACAGGCCGGTGCTGTTCAACGTCGGCTGCGTCGGCCGCATCACCCAGCTCGCCGAGTCCGGCGACGGCCGCTACATCCTCGAGCTCACCGGGATTGCGCGCTTCAAGGTGGTCCAGGAGCTCGAGGTGCTGACATCCTACCGGCAGTGCAAGGTGAACTTCTTCGCCTTCACGGATGATTTCACCGCCCGCAAGGGCGAGGACGCGGTCAATCGCGAGGCGCTCCTGGTGGCGCTCGCCGACTTCCTGAAGGCCAACAACCTCAAGGTCGACTGGGAAGGTGTCGAGAGCGCACCCAACGAGGCGCTGGTCAATGCACTGGCGATGATGTCGCCCTATGGTCCCGCAGAGAAGCAGGCGATGCTCGAAGCTCCCGACCTGAAGACCCGCGCCGAGATCCTGATCGCCGTCACCGAGATGGATCTCGCCAAGAAACGCACCAGCGGCGATCCGCCGCTGCAGTGAGCGCACTTAGGCCGCGCGGCGAACGTCCGGCGATTGGCGGCGCAGCCAGTCCGCCCAGGATGATGTGCCGCGCACGCCCTGGCTGACGACGAAGCCCATGCCTCGCGCTGACCTTTCCGACAAAGCCATCGGCACGATGCGCCGGCGGATGGCGTGCGCCTCCTGGTACTGCCGCGCGAACTCGGTGCAGCCGAAATCGTCGGGTCCGCCGATCTCGGGCCGCATCCCGCGGCCACCATCGAAGGCACAGCTCACGACGTGATCGGCGACATCGGACGTGTCGACCGGATTGAACACCGTCGTCGGCACCGGCCACATCGGAAGCCAGGCGAGGCCGGCCAGCAGCCTGTCGAGCAGATAGTAGAAGGGCATCGCCCGGACCACGGACCATGACACCGACGAGCTGCGGACCAGCTGCTCACCCCTGAGCTTGACGCGTGCGTAAGGCAGCGTTGCATCGTCGAGACCCACGATCGAGACGTGCAGGAGGTGCTGCACCGAGGCCTCCTGGCAGAGCGAGAGCAGCAGCTCAGTTCCTTCGACGTCGACCGCGGACGGCGACGTGAAAAAGTCGGAGGGCCTGAAGCCGCCGCGGCGCGCGATCGGCGAATAGGTCGCCGCATTGATGACGGTGTCGACGCCGTGCAGCGCCTCGCGCAGCCCGGCGCCCGTTACAAGATCGCCGATGGTCCATTCGACATCGGCCCGCGCGCCGGGCGAGCGGGCAAAGACCCGCACGGAATGCCCGGTGGCGATGAGGCGGTCGACGATATCCTGGCCCAGATGGCCGGTGCCCCCGGTAACGAGCGTCAGCGGCATGCTTCGGTCCTCATCTAAAGCGCGATCATGCTCTAGTACCCGGCAACCGCCATCGCCACGACGGCACTCAGTGCCATCCAGCCGAAGTGGCGACCGCGTGTTGCCCAGGCGTTGGCGAAGGCGGCAAAGCCGAACACGATGGCCAGCGTGGTGACGATCCAGTGGCGCGCGGGTTCCGACGCCATCCAGGGCGTGGCGAACAGCAGGACGCCGCCGCCGATCCAGGCGACCGTCGAGGTCTGCCAGACCAGGCGGATCAGGGTCCGCAAGCGTTCCGGTTCGATTTTGGCGCGAGCAAAGACTTTTGTTTCGCCGAGGACGCCGTGAATGAGCGCCACGACGATCGTGGCCAATCCGGCGGCTTGCAGCAGCAGATCACGCATAGCCTGACCCTCCATACAGTGATGTATGGTGATAATGCCGGACTTGGCAGATGTCAATACAGTCCTGTATGGTTGGTCCAACGGAACCCGACATGACCGAACAGCTTTCCGCCGACGACTGGATAAAGCAGGGCCTGAAGGCGCTGGCGAGGAGCGGCTTCACGGCGCTGAAGGCCGATCCGCTGGCGAAGGCGATGGGCGTGTCGCGCGGCAGCTTTTACTGGCACTTTGCCGATCTCGGCGCGTTCCATGCTGCGATCCTGAAACGCTGGCGCGAGATCGCGGCCGAGCGGATCATCGCTGATGTCGAGGCCGACAGCGAGGGTGAGCCGCTACGTGCGCTGTTGCGGCGGAGCTTTGGCGCACGGCTCGATGTGGAACGCGCGGTGCGCAATTGGGCGGCGTTCGAGCCGGCGGCACAAGGTGCCGTTCGCGCGATCGATCGCCGCCGGCTCGACTACATCGAAGGGTTGCTCGAAAAACGCGGGTTCGCCTCGGCGATGGCGCAGGCGCGTGCGCAAATCCTGTACTGGACGTTTCTCGGCTTTGCACTGTCGAACACGCCGCTGCCGGCCGCGCGCCTGGAGGCGCTGATCGACGAGCTCCTGCGGATGGTCTCGAACTAAGAGATTGAGCTCGATTGCTGCCGCGCAGCAGGTGCGCTCCCTCCCCCGCAAGCGGGGGAGGGTCGGGGAGAGGGTGTCTCCACAGTGAACAATCCCCAAGTGGAGAGAGCCCTCACCCCGACCCTCTCCCGCCTGCGGGAGAGGGGGCACACCTAACCTGCGGCGACGGCGCGCCTGGGCGGCTCGGATCCGACCAGCCGCATCAAGGCGATCGTGACCAGGACGACGGCGGCATAGATCACGAGCTGCATCCCGGTCGGCTGGTCGGTGTAGCCGATCAGCGTGTGCAGGGTGCGGCCCAAGATGCTGTCCTCGGCGAGAAGCCAGCTCGTGTCCCACACCACGGTGTCGAGCGCGGTGAGCCAGTTGGCGCGCTCGAGGAACGAGACCGCCTGTGCGGCCATGCCGGCCGCGAGCAGCGTGATGAGCACCGTCGTGGTCGCAAACAGCGCGCGCGGCGGAATCCGCAACAGGCCGAAATAAGTGAGGAGGCACACCGCGCCGCCGAGCACGAGGCCGAGCAGGCCGCCCACGAGCAGGCTCATCGCCGTGCCGCCGTCGGATGCGGCGACGCCATAGAGGAACAGCGCCACCTCGCTGCCTTCACGCAGCACCGCGACCCCGACCACGACGGCAAGCGCCAGCAGCGATTTGGATCCTTCGGCGACGGCCTGGCCGACGGCGCGCAATTCGCCCGCCATCTCCTTGCCATGCCGCGCCATCCAGACGTTGTGCCAGGTCAGCATGATCACGGCGACGGCAAGGATCGCCGCGTTGAACAGCTCCTGACCCATGCCTTCGAAGAGCTGTGACAGGGCGCCCGCGAATGCCGCGACCACGCATGCGCCCAGAACGCCCGCCAGCACGCCGCCCACGATCCAGCGATTGCGATGCTTAACAGAGCGCGTCACCGCGAGCACGATGCCGATGATCAGACCGGCCTCAAAAACCTCGCGGAAGACGATGATGAGCGCGGCGAGCACGAGCGAGGCCTTATTCGACGATGAGAGTGCCGCGCGCCTTCTCGTTGAACTCGTCGAAGAACTCGTAGCGGCCGGCCTTCTGCGCGCGAACGTTGACGACGGCCTCGCCCTTCGACGGAATGACCTTCTCGACCTTCAGCGTCTTGCTCTCGAACTCCATCGCCTTGGCGGTGTTGTTCTTGACCTTGACGGTGATCGCCTTGCCGGCGGGTGCGCGCAGCTCGCTCGGCTGGAACGCGCCATCATAGACGATTTGGAGTTCGGTCGCCTGCTGCGCGTTCGCGGCAGGGAGCGGCAGCATCGCGGCAACGCAGAGCGCGGCGAGGGCGAAAGACCTTGGGTTAAGCGAAGCAAACATGGATCGGCGTGTCCCGGGCTAAATGGTCAAAATCGACGGCAAGCGCGCGCTGCGCTGGGCCGACGTCCTGCAAACCAAATATCGGCCGTGGCGGCTAGGCTGCGCTCTCGCAAAAGGACTTACTCTAAAGCTATTCTAAGTTATGACGACATGCGGAAAGTGCTGTCGCGCCAGAGATCGCAGGGCGTGTGAGACCCCTATGCGGCGACACGCCGCAGCTTTTCGTGCTAAGGGCCGGATCACCGCCGGAGACTACCATTCATGACCACGCCAAACGAACGCCCCGAAGCCACCGTCGATCCCAAGCTCTTGGAGATCCTGGTGTGCCCGCTGACCAAGGGTCCGCTCGAATTCGACGCCGCCAAGCAGGAGCTGATCTCGCGCTCCGCCAAGCTCGCCTACCCGATCCGCGACGGCATACCGATCATGCTGCCGGAGGAGGCGCGGAAGATCGATTGAGGCCGAAACTCCTCATGGTGAGGAGGCGCGCCAGCGCCGTCTCGAACCATGAGGCCCCGCTGCTGCAGCTCGGCCTTCATCCTTCGAGACGCGCGCAAGCGCGCTCCTCAGGATGAGGGTCAATGGCCTTGTTGACTGCTACAGCGCCTCGCCCTTCAACAATTTCGGCACTTCGCCGGTGAGGCCGGCGGCCTGGCGGATGAAGAGATTCTTCAGCGGCGGGGCGCGGTCGACGATGCCGAGGCCGATGTCGCGCACGGTGCGCAGAAGTGTCGACCTGTTGGAGAACAGGAAGTTCAGCGAATTGGTCGCTACCCCCATCGCCATGGTGTCGAAGCGCCGCCAGCGCTGGTAGCGCTCCAGCACATCGCTCTGGCCGATATCCATGCCGAGCCGCGCGGCATCGACGACCACTTCGGCGAGCGCGGCGACATCCTTCAGACCCATGTTGAGGCCCTGGCCCGCGATGGGATGGATGACATGCGCGGCATCGCCGACCAGCGCGAGGCGCTCGGCGATGAAGGAGCGCGCGACGAAATAGGACAGCGGAAACGCGCGCGGCTGGTCCAGCGCCTTGATCTCGCCGAGATGCAGGCCAAAGCGCTGCTCGAGCTCGCTGTGAAATTCGTCCTCGCTCAGCGCCGTGATGCGCGCGGCCTCGGTGCGGCCCTCGGTCCACACCAGCGAGGAGCGTTTTCCCGTCAGCGGCAGGATCGCGAAGGGGCCGGCGGGCAGAAAATGCTCCTCGGCGCGGCCCTCATGATCGCGCTCATGGCCGACGGTGACGACGATGCCGGACTGATCGTACTCCCAGCCATGGGTGGCGATGCCGGCGCGCTCGCGCAGCTTCGACTTGGCGCCGTCGGCCGCGATCAACAGGCTCGCCGCGACCACGCTGCCATCGCCGAGCGTCACGTCGATGCCATCGGGGCGCGCGTCGTAGGACGCAACAGGAGTGGCGCGAAGATCGATGCCTTCGGCTTCGGCGCGCTTGACCAGCACGTCAATGAGCTGGCGGTTCTCGATCATGTGAGCAAAGGGCTCGCCGGGCTCGACATCGCCGGCGAAGGTCAGGAACACCGGACGCGTCACGTCCTCCAGCTTGGAATCGGTCACGACCATGTCGAGGATCGGCTGCGCACCGCCCTTGACATCGTCCCAGGTGCCGATCGCCTCGAACAGCCGGCGGCAGGCCGCAACGATGGCGGTGGCGCGCGGATCGCGGCTCGGCCGCGTGGCGAGCGCCGGATCGGCGACGATCACGGGAATGTCTGGACCGAGGCCCTGGCGCAATGCGAGCGCGAGCGCTAGCCCTGCAAATGCGCCGCCGCCAATGACAATGCTACCCTGTACTGACATACCCTGGATCCCGGCTAACTCTTGGCCTTGCTAGCAGACTTGAGCTGGGCGAAACAGTGCGGTGAAACAAGGGCCGTTTCCTCATGTCATTCCGGGGCGCGCAAGGCGCGAACCCGGAATCCAGAGATTATTGGCTCGAGATTCCACATTGCGCAAATGCGCAATGGGGTTCATCGCTTCGCGTGCCCCGGAATGACGAAATCCTTCGAAAGCGCCACCATGTCCAAAAGCCTGATCGACCTCATCTCCATCCTCGATATCGAGCCGCTCGAGGTGAATTTGTTCCGCGGCAACAGCCCTAAAACGAGCTGGCAGCGGGTGTTCGGCGGGCAGGTGATCGGGCAGGCGATGGTCGCGGCCTGCCGCACGGTGGAGGGCCGGCTGCCGCATTCGCTGCATTGCTATTTCATCCTGCCGGGCGACCCGCAGGTGCCTATCATCTACCAGGTGGAGCGCCTGCGTGACGGCAAGAGCTATTCGACCAGGCGCGTCACCGCGATCCAGCATGGCAATGCGATCTTCTCGATCATGGTCTCGTTCCATGCCGAGGAGGAGGGCGCCTTCGATCACCAGGACAAGATGCCGGATGTGCCACCGCCGGAAAAGCTGACGGCGGAGGAAGTGTCGAAGCAGCCGATATTCCGCGAGATGCCGGAGTTTATCCGCCGCTATTACGAATCCGATCGTCCGATCGAGCTGCGCCCGGTCGAGCTCAGCCGCTATTTCGGCCAGAAGATCGAGGATGGCCGCATCCATGTCTGGATCAGGACTGCAGCAAAGCTGCCGGACGATCCGGCGCTGCATATGTGCGCGCTCGCCTATGCCTCGGACTTCTCGCTGCTCGATGCGGTGATGGCGCGCTACGGTCGCACGCTGTTCGACAAGCGCATGATGCCGGCAAGCCTCGATCACGCGATGTGGTTTCACCGTCCATTCCGCGCCGACGAATGGCTGCTTTACGCCCAGGATTCGCCGAGTGCGCAATCAGGCCGCGGCTTGACCCGCGGCCTGATCTTCAAGCCCGATGGCACGTTGGTGGCCTCCGTCGCGCAGGAAGGCTCCGTGCGCGAGCGGAAGGGCTGAGAGCTAGAGCACGATCCGGAAAAGTGTGCAGCGGTTTTCCCTCGCTACAAACGCGGAACGCGTTTGCGCGGAGATCATGCTCAAACGACAAACTAAAGCGCGATGACGATTCATCCCAATCTCATCGCGCTTTAGATTAGACCGCCCCCTTGGGTACGAGCTCGGTCTGCGACACCATCCAGCCCATCATCCAGCGATACATCCAGGGAATCGGGATGATGAAGCTGCAGAGGATGGCAGTCACGATCGCGCGCCAGAGGAACTCGAGTCCGGTGCCCTTGAAGACGATGTCGCGCCGCGTTCCTGCAATGTTGCGGCACAGCCAGCGGACCTGGGCAACCATGACCCACGCCCAGCCGATGATGGTGATGAAGGAGATCGCCAGCAGCAGGTTCCAGCCGATATAGGCCCAGATCGAGCCCGTGAAGCTGAGGCCGAGCGGCTGCCCGTTGGAGGCGAGGTTCGCGACCATCCATTTGATCAGCAGCCAGTACAGAACGAGCTCGGCGATGAAGAGCAGGTTGTTGAGCAACTGGACGCCGCTGAAATAGGCGACGATGGCGAGAACAATGAAACCGAAATACCACGGCACCAGCGTCATCGCATTGCCGGTGAAGTTGAGATTCGGTCGTCCTGGAACCTTCACGCAGGACACGATCCACTGCGTGTACCAGACGAACACCCAGGGCGCCGGAATGATCAGCATCGTGCCGATCAGCATGACGATGGTGCGCCAGGTGAACTCCAGGATGCCGAAATCGATCGCGAGCGCGGAGCCACCGCCGCTGTAACTGCCGCCGCTATAGCCCCCGGGAGAAGCCATCGTGGGTGGCCCACCCGTCGGAACGATCGGCGGCGCGCCGCCGCCAGCCATCAATCCCGGAATTTCGGCCGCCTTCTGCCAGCCCGCCATGCCCTCGGTCCACACCAGCGTGTCCGGGCGGACCACGCCCTGGGCAATGAGATCGCGGAATTGACCTTCCGGATAGGGCCCCTGCTGCTTGCCCTCGGCTGCGTAGAACCAACTCGCCATGAAATGCCCCCCCTTCAGTCCCAAAATACTTTTGTACCGGCCGGGACGGTTCGGTTCACCGCAACCATGCCAAAAATGCATTGTGAAGGACGACCCGCAGCTCTGTACAGAGGCGGTATCCCCCGTTGCGCCGCCTTTTTCCCTCTTCAACCTGCAACATTTTTATGCCATTTGCCCGGAAAGATGCGAGATTGACGCGGCGCCATCTGCGCATTGTTTGGCGAAGCTCCGGGAAACAGGCCTGACCATGAAACTCGTCGTCGCGATCATCAAACCCTTCAAGCTCGATGAGGTCCGCCAGGCACTGACGGCGATCGGCGTGCACGGCATGACCGTCACCGAGGTGAAGGGCTACGGCCGCCAGAAGGGCCATACCGAAATCTATCGCGGCGCCGAATATGTCGTGAACTTCCTGCCCAAGCTCCGGATCGAAATCGCGGTGCCCTCCGAGATCGCCGAGAAGGCCGTCAACGTCATCACCTCGACGGCGCGCACCGGGCAGATCGGCGACGGCAAGATCTTCGTCACGCCGATCGACCACGCGCTGCGCATCCGCACCGGCGAGACCGACAGCGACGCGCTCTGAATTCGACTATGTCGCAAGACCCTCATGGTGAGGAGCGCGGAACGCGCGGCCCCGGACGATGCTGCGCATCGCCGGGCGAACCATGAAGGACCGGCTCTCACCCACGGCCATCCTTCGAGACGCGCGCAAGCAGGCTCCTGATCGTCACCACCGCGCTGGTCCTGGTACCGAACAGCCTCAGGCCGCTTCGGGCTTGCGCAACACATAAGTGTATGCTTATGTATTACCATGATCGAAGCAGACATCTTCAAGGCGCTGGCCGACCCGACGCGCCGAAAGGTCTTTGAAAAGCTCGCTGGCGGAAGCCTGAACGCCAGTGCTTTGCGCGACGGATTGGACATCAGCCAACCGGCGATGTCGCAGCATCTCGCGGTTCTGCGTGCAGCAGGCCTCGTGCGCGAACAGCGGCAGGGCCGATTTGTGAACTACGAGGTCGACCCCAACGGCATCGCCACCATCGGAACATGGCTTGCGCGCTACCGTGCCTACTGGCCGAAGCGCATGGAAGCGCTCGCCGATCTCTTGAAGGACATGGATCAATGAGCGACGCAGCGAAGCCTGATCAAGCCGATACAGCCCTGGTGCTCGAATACGACTTCGATGCGCCGCCCGCCAAGGTCTGGCGCGCCGTGACCATTCCGGCGCTGCGCGAACGCTGGCTACCGGATTGCGACCTCGCCGGCGCCGAGCCCGAATCATCGGTCGCAGGCGAAGAGGTGCGTTACCGGCTTCGTGATCCCGAACCGCCGTTTCGCGAAAGCCATGTCATCTTCCGGATCGAGCCGAACGAGGACGGCGGCACCCGCTTTCGCATCATCCAGCAAGCCTGCGACGAGCGCGTAACGCTGCCGAAGCCGGCCAACACGAATTGCTGCCTGATGCGCGCGGCCTGACGGAAAACAGACTTCATCACCTGCAGACATGGAGGTCGCCGATGCGCGACATGCTTCAGCTCGTCCCTATGGTCGTCGAACAGTCGAGCCGCGGCGAGCGATCCTTCGATATCTACTCCCGCCTCTTGCGCGAGCGCATCATCTTCCTCAACGGCGAAGTCAATGATGCAATGTCCGGCTTGGTCTGCGCGCAGCTCTTGTTCCTGGAGGCGGAGAACCCGAACAAGCCGATCAATCTCTACATCAATTCTTATGGCGGCGTGGTCACCAGCGGATTTGCCATGTACGACACCATGCAGTTCATCAAGGCGCCGGTCCATACGCTCTGCATGGGTACCGCGCGCTCCATGGGGTCGTTCCTGCTGATGGCCGGCGAGCCCGGCCACCGCGCCGCCCTGCCCAATGCCAGCCTCCACGTGCATCAGCCGCTCGGCGGCTTTCAAGGCCAGGCGTCTGACGTCCTGATCCATGCAACCGAAATGCAGGAAACCAAGCGGCGCATCATCCAGCTCTATGCCCGACATTGCGGGCGCCCTGAGCAGGAGGTGGAACGGACTCTGGACCGCGACCACTTCATGAACGCGCAGCAGGCGGTCGAATGGGGACTGATCGACAGGGTTTTTGCGGAGCGCAGCGCCACCTGAGGGTCCGAGAGGACCCTTCGGCCGCTACATCCGGCTGCTCCATGCACATCTCCCAGCGTGGTGCGGCGCTGCAGCACGCGCCGAGCCCTATCAAGGTACCTTTCCGCTGCCCTACACGTGAGCAACATTGTGTCGGCAGCCTGTCGTGCATCGGTTTTGAGCAGGCATGACTACGTTTTAGGCGCGACCTATTAGCGCAGTGCAGCGCGACCCCCGCAAGGCGTGAAAAACCTCGCATTCATAATCCGTTAGGCAACGACGTCGATCTGGCACGGCATTTGATTCTCAGAGCCCGGCTGTGCCCGCGGTGTGAAGCTTCTCCTCGTGGTGAACCAGTCGAGAACGCCCGGCCACGTCCGGACCGGGCCCAAGCGGGGATAGGACCCATGAAAATTGTTATGGCGATAATCAAGCCATTCAAGCTGGAAGAAGTCCGGGACGCCCTGACCGCCATCGGCGTTCACGGTCTCACGGTGACGGAAGTCAAGGGATATGGCCGGCAGAAGGGCCATACGGAAATCTATCGCGGCGCCGAATACGCCGTGAGCTTCCTGCCCAAGATCAAGATCGAAGTCGCTGTCGCTTCCGAGCAGGTCGACAAGACCATCGACGCCATCACGTCGGCTGCGAAAACAGGGCAGATCGGCGACGGCAAGATCTTCGTCATCAGCCTCGACCACGCGGTCCGCATCCGCACCGGCGAGGCCGACGCCGCGGCACTTTGATTTCGCGCTCAACCTTATCGAATCAGGAGAAAATGAAATGACGTTTAAGCGTCCCTATGGCGCGGGACTGGCCGCCCTCGCAGTCGGCATGTTCGCTGCGACCGCAGCCTACGCCGAGCCAACGGTCAACAAGGGGGATAACGCCTGGATGCTGACATCGACAGTGCTCGTGCTGTTGATGACGATCCCGGGTCTTGCGCTGTTCTATGGCGGTCTCGTCCGCTCCAAGAACATGCTCTCGGTTCTCGCCCAGGTCTTCTACACGGTCTGCGTCGTCACCGTGCTCTGGGCCCTCTACGGCTACAGCCTTGCCTTCACCGGCGGTTCCGACTTCATCGGCGGCTTCTCCAAAGCCTTCATGATGGGCATCACGACGGACTCCAAGGCGGCGACCTTCAGCGTCGATGCCAACATCTCGGAGCTCGTCTATGTCTGCTTCCAGATGACCTTCGCGGCGATCACGCCCGCCCTCATCGTCGGCGCCTTTGCCGAGCGCATGAAGTTCTCGGCGGTCGCGCTGTTCATCCCGCTCTGGGTCACGCTGATCTACTTCCCGATCGCGCACATGGTCTGGTACTGGCCGGGTCCGGACCTGATCCAGGACGCTGCCAAGGCGCTGGCTGCTGCGGGTGATGCTGCGGCGAAGACGGCGGCCCAGGCCAAGCTCGATGAGATCAACGCCGACGCCGGCTGGATCTTCAAGAAGGGCGCGATCGACTTCGCGGGCGGCACCGTGGTGCACATCAACGCCGGCATCGCCGGTCTCGTTGGTGCGCTCCTGATCGGCAAGCGCACCGGCTACGGCAAGGAGCTGATGGCCCCGCACTCGCTGACCATGACCATGATCGGCGCCTCGCTGCTCTGGGTCGGCTGGTTCGGCTTCAACGCCGGCTCCAACCTCGAAGCCAACGGCGGCGCTGCCCTCGCCATGACCAACTCCTTCGTCGCCACCGCAGCCGCTGCGCTCGCGTGGATGTTCGCGGAATGGATCGTGAAGGGGCATCCCTCCGTGCTCGGCGCGCTCTCGGGCGCCGTCGCGGGTCTCGTGGCGGTCACGCCTGCGGCCGGTTACTCCGGCCCGATGGGTGCGATCGTTCTCGGCCTCGTCGTCGGCATCGTCTGCCTGTTCTTCTGCACCGTGGTGAAGAATGCGCTCGGCTACGATGACTCGCTCGACGTGTTCGGCGTGCACTGCGTCGGCGGCATCGTCGGCGCGCTCGGCACCGGCATCCTCGTCAACCCGGCGCTGGGTGGTGCGGGCATCATCGACTACACCGCGATCCCGCCGAAGGTTGCCGATTACGACCTCGTGGCGCAGATGACCTCTCAGGTCTGGGGCGTCGGCACCACCCTGGTGTGGTCGGGCATCGGCTCGGCGATCCTCTACAAGGTCGTCGACGTGATCGTTGGCCTGCGCGCCAATGTCGAGACCGAGCGTGAAGGCCTCGACATCACCGAGCACACCGAACGCGCCTACAACATGTAACGCTCTCCTCCCGGAGGCGACCTTCGAAGGAAGATCGCATCCAGAACTGCGGTTTGGGCACATACCCGGCAATGCCCCGACCGTTGAGGGGCTCCAGCGCAAGTTGGAGCCCCTTTCTTTTTGCGGTGTCACAAAAGAAAAACTTGCCAAGCAAGCGGGCCGGCGCAGAAATACCGACCTCAACGAACAACAAAAGGGAGGTCGTCATGCGGCTGGAAGGTGGATGCTATTGCGGCGAGGTGCGTTACGTCGCCGAGGGCGATCCGATGATGCAGGCGCAATGCCATTGCCGCGAATGCCAGTACATCTCGGGCGGCGAGCCCAACACCTTCATCGCGATGCCGGCGTCCGGCTTCACCTACATCACCGGCCAGCCCAAGCAGTTTACGCGCAAGGACCTCGAACGCGCCGTGACACGGGAATTCTGCGCCGAATGCGGCACGCATCTGGTGACGAAGGTCCCTGGCCTGCCGGCCGCGATCGTGAAGGTCGGCACGCTGGACGATCCTGCGCAGTTCAAGCCGCAGATCGCGATCTATACTTGCGACAAGCAGGAGTTCCACCAGATCCCCGCGGGCATCCCGACATTCGAGAAGCTGCCACCGCATTAGGAGCAGAATGGCTTTAGCTTGATCGATGCGGGCCACGGGCTCGCTCAACCTCTCCCGCTTGCGGGGGAGGTCGGCGCGAAGCGCCGGGTGGGGGCTCTATCCTCTTGGAGATTGTCCCGTTGCGGAGACACCCTCTCCCTGACCCTCTCCCGCAAGCGGGCGAGGGAGCGCACCGCCTTCGTGGCAATCTAGTCTGATCCCATGCCGTTCAGGCGCCAACCGGCAGATGATCACGCCGCCACGAGCGCGCGCTCGTCGGCCTCGACGACGCGATCACGGCCGCGGCGCTTGGCAGCATAGAGCGCGCGGTCGGCGATCCGGATCAGCTCGGCGAGCTCGGCATCGGCGCAGGACACCGTGAAGCCGAGGCTGATGGTGACGCGCTCGAGGTTTTCGCCGATCGGGATTTCGCGGCTCGCGCAGCTCGCGCGCAGCGCCTCCGCATGCCGCTCGGCCTGGTCGCGGGTAACGCCGACCATGAGGCCGGCAAATTCCTCGCCGCCATAGCGCGCGACCAGCACGCCCTCGGTCCGGGCGAGCTGCCGCAGCACGTCGGCGACCTCGACCAGCACCTCGTCGCCGGCGTCATGGCCGAAGCGGTCGTTGATCGACTTGAAATGGTCGATATCGCACAAGAACACCGTCACCGGCACACTGCGCTCGCGCGCGGAGGTCAGCGCGAGCGCCGCCGCATCGTCGAAGCCGCGGCGGTTGAAGAGGCCGGTGAGCTGGTCGGTCTGCGAGATGCGCGCGAGCTCTCTGCGGGTCAGCGTCAATTCCTGCATCACAAGGCCCGAGCGATAGCTGAGGGCGCCGGACAGCAATGCCGAGATCGCGGTGGCGACGCACAGGCAAAAGCCGATGATGTAGCCGACACTCACCGTGGCGCTGAAATCCGTGCCGAGATGCAGCAGCAATGTCGATGCGGTCATCACGATGGCCAGGCCTGCGGCGATCGCCGCACGCCTTGCCGTGTGGCGAAGCACATCGCCATGTGTCGCAATCTGAATGGTCACCCGCCGCCCCCGCTTGTCGTCAGCAGCCATAAAACCGGCAAGACTAGCGAATCGCCAACGCGAAAACCTTCTCGGAGGAGGGGGTTAACGGGGCGCAACGGGCTTGCCTAAAATGCCGGGAAACGGAACCGTCGATGGCCACGCATCCCCTGTTGACGGCGGCAATTATTCGGCTCTGGACGGGGGGACCGACCGATGGTTAATCGCGTCTTAACCTCGCCCTATCTATGGTGAACTGAACCGCTTCCGGCCGGTGCGACCTGCAACCGGCAGTTCCAAGAGTGCTGGCGCCCCAACGTATGGCTATGACCGCTTCATCCCGTGCGCCGCAGGGCAGTGGAAGCTCTGAGACCGAACGCTCGCCCTTCATCCGGCTGAACGAGCTCCTGGCCCCGCACCAGCCGGGCAAGTCCTTGATTACGCTCGCGGTTGGCGAGCCGCAGCATCCGGTGCCCGACTTCGTAGGACCGGTGCTCGCAAAGCACATTGCCGAATTCGGCCGCTATCCGCTGGCCAAGGGCATCGAGCCGTTCCGCAAAGCTGCCGCAAGCTGGCTCGGCCATCGCTTCAAGCTGCCCCGGCCGATCGATCCCGAGAACGAGGTCCTGGTTCTCAATGGCAGCCGCGAAGGGCTGTTCTTCGCCGCGATCACGGCTGCACGCTATGTCGGCCCGCGCCCCGGCAAGCCAGCGATCCTGATGCCGAACCCGTTCTATCCGGTCTACGGCGCCGGCACCCGCGCAGCAGCTTGCGAGCTGGTCTATCTGCCAACGACGGTCGAAAACGGTTTCCTGCCCGATCTCGACGCGATCGACGAAGCGACGCTGGCGCGCACCGTGGCGTTCTATATCGCCTCGCCCGCCAACCCGCAGGGCTCGATCGCCTCGCGCGACTACTTCACCCGCCTGAAGGGCCTCGCCGATCGCTATGGCTTCGTCATCCTGAGCGACGAGTGCTACTCGGAGATCTATACGCGGGAAGCGCCGGGCAGCGCGCTCGAATGCGCCGGCCCCGACTTCACCCGCGTCGTCGCCTTCCAGTCGCTCTCCAAGCGCTCGAACCTGCCGGGCCTGCGTGTCGGCTTCGCCGCCGGCGACAAGAAATTCTTGAGCCTGTTTCTCGAGCTGCGCAACGTGGCCGCGCCTCAGGTTCCGGTCCCGCTCCAGCATGTCGCCACCGTCGCCTATGGCGACGAGGCGCATGTCGAGGAGAACCGCAGGCTCTACCGCATCAAGTTCGATCTCGCCGACCAGATCCTCGGCAACCGCTACGGCTATCGCCGGCCCGAAGGTGGCTTTTGCGTCTGGCTCGATACCTCGCCGCTCGGCAGCGACGAGGCCGTGACCTTGAAACTCTGGAAGGAAGCCGGCGTGCGGGTCGTGCCGGGCAGCTACCTGGCGCGGCTCCAGCCGGACGGTTTCAATCCGGGCGCAGGCTTCATTCGCCTGGCGCTGGTGCAGAACGGCGAGGTCACCGCCGAAGCGCTGCACCGGCTCGTCGCGACGTTGGGTTAGGCGGATGAGCATGTCGGCAATCGAACGTGTCATCCCACTGGTCGGACACCTGCCGCCCTCGATCCGTGACGCGCTGACGCGCCGTGTGCGCGAGCTGACAGGTCTTGGCCTGATCGCGTTGTCGGGCGTCGCCGCAACCGCGCTGATGACCTGGTCGGTCCAGGACCCCAGTCTGAGCCACGCCACCTCGCGGCCGATCCGCAACATCCTCGGCTATGCCGGCGCGATCGGCGCCGATCTCGCGATGCAGATTCTCGGTCTCGGCGCCATCATGCTGATTCTCACCGTCGCGGTGTGGGGCTGGCGCATGATGACCCACCGCCCGTTCGATCGCGAGGCGCTGCGGCTCGGCTGCTGGATCCTCTGCACGGTGATCGCGTCGGGTTTTGCGAGCTGCTGGCCGCATGGCGGCGCATGGCCGCTGCCGACCGGGCTCGGTGGCGTGGTCGGCGACGCGCTGGTGCGCGCACCGGCCGTGATTTTCGGACCCGCGGGCGCCATCTATCGCATGGTTTTGGGGACGATCCTGTTCGTCGCGATGGCCACGACGTTCCTGATTGCCTGCGGTCTCGGCGCGCGCGAGCGTGACGACGACGAGCTGACGCCGATCGAGGACGACGACACCCCGTTCGAGGAAGTGGAAGAAGAGGAGCGCGGCTCGGTATCGCTCGGCTGGCTGTTCCATGCGCTGATGAGCACGAAGGCGCGGATCGTCTGGCTCTGTGGTGCCGCCTATCGCTCGTTGGTCTCGAGCGGGTCAAAGCCTCGCGCCGCGACTTTCGATCGCCAGGAGCCCAGTCTTGGCGGCCGCACGGCACCCCCGATTTCGCCGCATGCCGAGGACGAGGACTACGAGGAGGAGAGCGAGGAAGAGGAGGACGAAGAGGAGGAGGCGCCGGCCGCGCGCGCCCCGCGCAAGAAGGCTGCACCGAAGGCCGCTGCCAAGAAATCCTCCGACAAGTTCGACCTTCCGTCTGTCTCCATGCTTGCCGCGCCAAAGGCCGGCGATCGCCAGCCACTCAGCAAGGCCGAGCTGGAAACCAATTCGCGTTCGCTCGAAGGCGTGCTCGGGGACTTTGGCGTGCGCGGCGAGATCGTCAAAGCCAATCCGGGTCCGGTCGTCACGCTGTACGAGCTGGAGCCGGCGCCCGGCATCAAGTCGTCGCGCGTGATCGGCCTTGCCGACGACATCGCGCGCTCCATGAGCGCGCTGTCGGCGCGCGTCGCCGTCGTGCCCGGCCGCAACGCCATCGGCATCGAGCTGCCGAATGCGCATCGCGAAAAGGTGTACCTGCGCGAGCTGCTGGTGGCGAAGGAGGCGACCGAGACGGTGGCAAAACTGCCGCTCTGCCTCGGCAAGACCATCGGCGGCGACCCCGTCATCATCGATCTGGCGCGCACGCCGCACATGCTGATCGCCGGCACCACGGGCTCGGGCAAATCGGTCGCCATCAACACCATGATTCTCAGCCTGGTCTACAGGTTGCGGCCCGATCAGTGCCGGCTGATCATGGTCGATCCGAAGATGCTCGAACTCTCCGTCTATGACGGCATCCCGCATCTGCTCACCCCGGTCGTGACCGACCCGAAGAAGGCGGTGGTCGCGCTGAAATGGGCGGTGCGCGAGATGGAAGAGCGCTACAAGAACATGGCCAAGCTCGGTGTGCGCAACATCGACGGCTACAATGCGCGCCTGCTCGAAGCCAAGGGCAAGGGCGAGGAGCTCACCCGCACGGTGCACACCGGCTTCGACAAGGAGACCGGCAAGGCGATCTACGAGGACGAGAAGCTCGCGCTCGATCCGCTGCCCTACATCGTCATCATCGTCGACGAAATGGCCGACCTGATGATGGTCGCCGGCAAGGACATCGAAGGCGCGGTGCAGCGCCTCGCGCAGATGGCGCGTGCCGCCGGCCTGCACGTGATTCTCGCGACGCAGCGTCCGTCGGTCGACGTCATCACCGGCACCATCAAGGCGAACTTTCCGACCCGCATCGCCTTCCAGGTCACCTCCAAGATCGACAGCCGCACCATCCTCGGCGAGATGGGCGCCGAGCAGCTGCTCGGCCAGGGCGACATGCTCTACATGGCCGGCGGCGGCCGCATCAGCCGCGTGCATGGCCCGTTCGCCTCCGACGAGGAAGTCGAGAAGGTGGTGCGTCACCTCAAGACGCAGGGACAGCCGGAATACCTCGAAGCGGTCACCGCGGAAGAACCTGCCGAGGGCGAAGACGGCGCGGTTTTCGACGCCACCGGCATGGGTGCGGATGGCGGCGGCGACCTGTTCTCGCAGGCCGTCGCGATCGTCAAACGCGACCGCAAGGCCTCCACCAGCTACATCCAGCGCCGGCTCCAGATCGGCTACAACCGCGCCGCCTCGCTGATGGAGCGCATGGAACTGGAAGGTATTGTCGGACCGGCCAATCATGCCGGCAAACGCGAGATTCTGGTCGAGGAAGAGGACAGCCATATGTGAGGCGCAAGGCGCCGGAGCATGATCCGGAAAAGTGTGAGCGGTTTTCCGAAAAGATCATGCTCAAACAATAACCTAAGCGCGATGACGATTCGTCCCAATCTCATCGCGCTTTGGCCTCACAATGAGTTTTTCACGCAAAAACGATCTCCGCTTTTGCCCGAAACCACGGTAAAAGGGCGCCAAGCCACACAGGACGTCGCGTTGACCGGAAATTCAGATATTCGATTTGCTGCCTCCTTCGCCGCGCGCAGCGCGCGGCTTGTGGGCATGCTTGTCATCACCGCCTCGATGGCTGCCGCCAGCGCGACGTCGTTCGCGCAGACCGTCCCCGTTCCGAAACCGGCGCCGAAGGGCCGCGACGGCGGACAGATGAGCGGCGGGCCCGCCACGACCGGCGCCACCCAGACGCCGCCCAATCCGATCATCCCGGATCCGCGCCGCAACGTGCCGAGCAGCATTTTCCAGACCTTTGACGACAAGCAGAAGGCACAGGCCGCCAGGGTCAGCGCCTATCTGTCGTCGCTGCAGACTCTGGTCGGCAATTTCGTGCAGGTCGGGCCGGACGGCAGCAAGACGCAGGGCGACTTCTACATCCAGAAGCCCGGCAAGATGCGCGTCGAATACGATCCGCCCAATCCGATCGACATCATCGCCGACGGATCCTCGCTCGTGGTGCGCGACCGCAAGCTCGCGACGCAGGACGTCTATCCGCTGTCGCAGACGCCGCTGCGCTTCCTGCTCTCGGACCGCATCGACCTGATGAAGGACACCAACGTCGTCAACGTCACCGCGGACGATCTCTTCGTCAGCGTCACCATCGAGGAGAAGCAGGCGCTGATCGGCACCAGCCGCCTGCTGCTGATGGTCGGCGCCAAGGACGGCCAATTGAAGCAATGGACGGTGACCGACCCGCAGGGCTACGACACCACCTTCGCGGTCTATAATCTCGACAGCACCAAGAAGCTCGATCCGAACATGTTCAAGATCGACTTCACCAACTACAACGTCCCGTCGCCGGGATAGATCTCCGCTGCTGTAGGTGTCGTAGGGCGGGCAAAGCGAAGCGTGCCCACCATTTTTGTACGAAATTGAGAGAAGATGGTGGGCACGGCGCCATGCGCCTTTGCCCACCCCACGAGAGCTTGCTATGACGCATCCCTCATGCGTCTCTCCCTGACAACCTGGAACATCAATTCGGTGCGGCTGCGCATCGATCTCGTCGCCAAATTCCTCAAGAGCGCACGGCCGGACGTGCTGTGCCTGCAGGAGACCAAGTGCATCGACGATGCCTTTCCGCTCAAGCGCTTCAAGCGGCTCGGTTATGAGCACATCGCACTGAACGGGCAGAAAGGCTATCACGGCGTCGCCATCGTCTCGAAGCTGCCGTTCGAGGCAACCGACATCCGCACCTTCTGCGACAAGATCGATTCACGCCACATCTCGGTGTCGTTCGGCGAGAAAGCAAACATCGCAAAGCCGCTGGTGCTGCACAATTTCTACGTCCCCGCCGGCGGCGACATTCCCGATCCCGCGCTGAACGAGAAATTCGACCACAAGCTTCGCTTCCTCGACGAGATGAAGGCGTGCGAGCCGCTGCACCCGCGCGGGGAGGATCGCCACATCCTGGTCGGCGATCTCAACGTCGCACCGCATGAGAACGACGTCTGGTCGCACAAGCAGCTTCTGAAGGTGGTCTCGCACACGCCGATCGAATGCGAGAAGCTGCTGGCAGCGCTCTCCGCCGGCGAATGGGTCGACGTCGCGCGCGAGCGCATTCCGATGTCGGAGAAGGTCTATACGTGGTGGAGCTACCGCGCCGCCGACTGGACCGTCGGCGACCGCGGCCGCAGGCTCGACCACATCTGGGTCTCGCGCGCGCTCAAGGATGCGGTCAGCGACTTCAGGATTCTTCGCGATGCGCGGAGCTGGGAGCGTCCGTCCGACCACGTGCCGGTAACGGTGACGCTGGAGGTGTAGTCGCCAACCACAACCGAAGCCCTCATCCTGAGGAGCGCGCTCGCGCGCGTCTCGAAGGATGAGCCGCGGGCAACACTCGGGCCTTCATGGTTCGAGACGGCGCTGACGCGCCTCCTCACCATGAGGAGCAGCTAGTTATTCAGCTTCGAGCCCGCCGTCAGAATATCGCTTGCGATCTGGCTCGACCGGATCGCGAACTCATCGCGCAGGCGGAGAGCGGCGGCCGGATCGCTCTCCAGAACGCGCTGAAACAGGCTGCGGGCGACGCGGATGACGGAGGAGTGCTCGAGCGCGATCGCACTCGAGGGACGCTTCATCGGCACCACCAGCGCGAGCTCGCCGATCAGCGTGCCGGGGCCGGCGATCATCTCGGCGCCGGCGCCGTCCTCGACGCGAAAGGCGCCGCGCTGAACCACGAAGCCGGCGTCCGCGTCGTCGCCCTGATTGAAGAGGACGTCGCCGCGCACGAAATCGCGCTGCTCGGAGCCGATCGCCAACATGCGCAGCGAAGCGTCTCCCAACAGCCGCAGTGTCGGGACACGCTCGAGCAGCGCTACGTCGTCGTCGATTGACATTCAGGTCCGTGGCTCAAAGGCCCGCGATCTCAAACGATTCGCGGGACCTTGGGAGCGTATCACGGCACCAGCTTGTAGCCACCGGCTTCCGTGACCAGGATTTCCGGGTTGGCAGCGTCCTTCTCGATCTTCTGGCGGAGACGGTAGATGTGGGTTTCCAGCGTGTGCGTAGTGACACCGGAATTATAGCCCCAGACCTCCTGGAGCAGCGTCTCGCGCGAGACCGGCATCTGGCCGGCCCGGTAGAGGAAGCGAAGGATGGCGGTTTCCTTCTCGGTCAGCCGCACCTTGCGGGCATTGGCCGCGGTCAGCATCTTCGAGCCCGGACGGAAGCTGTAGGGCCCGACCGAGAACACCGCGTCTTCGCTCGCTTCGTGCTGACGAAGCTGGGCGCGGATGCGCGCCAGCAGCACCGCGAAGCGGAAGGGCTTTGCGACATAATCGTTGGCGCCGGATTCCAGGCCCAAAATCGTGTCGGAATCCGTATCGTGCCCGGTCAGCATGATGATCGGGGCCTTGAAGCCGCCCTTGCGCAAGCTACGCACCACCTCGCGGCCGTCGGTGTCGGGCAGGCCGACATCCATCAGTACCAGATCGGGGGAATTGGCCTTTGCGGCGCTCGCGCCCTTCGCACCGGTATCGACGGCGGAGGCTTCGAACTCTTCGTGCAGCGATAATTGCTCCACCAACGTATCGCGCAGATCGGAATCGTCATCCACGATCAGGATCTTGCGGGCATTGGCCATGGGGTCATCCTTTTGGGGTCGAACTCCGACGCGCGCATGCCGCCTCAGAGCTGCGATTGGTAAGTTAGAGGTCGCCGTTATTATTGTTGTTCGTGTTGAAGTAGTGGGCTGTTACCGATTCTCAAGCCAGAACTACTTTAACTCAGAATAGCAGGGCTTTTCGATGAATGTCCTGTAATGAAGCCGACACCGCGCCTTCACATGAAAAATTCTTATTCCTCAATTACTTACGCCAAGAACAGACCGCTTTCCACGATCCGGGTGAGAGCGTCGGCTGGCAATCCGCGGCGGGGCTGGCTGACCGCCGGACCCCTGACGATTCCCGTCGCGCTCGGCCGTGGCGGCATTCGCGCCGACAAGCGCGAGGGCGACGGCGGCACGCCGAAGGGCAGCTTTCGGCCGCGGCAGCTCTGGTGGCGGGGCGACCGCCACAACCGGCCGCAGACCTTCCTGCCGACCCGCGCCATTCAGCCCGACGATGCCTGGTGCGAAGACCCCGCCGACCGCCATTACAACCGGCCGATCCGGCGCGGGGCGGGGCAGGGCGGCGATCGGCTCACGCGCGCCGACCACCTCTATGACTTCATCGTCGAGATCGACCACAATACGCGGCCACGCATTCCCGGGCGCGGCAGTGCCGTATTCCTGCATCTGGCGCGCGACAATTTTGGGCCGACGGCCGGCTGCGTCTCCATGAGGCAAGCAGCGATGGTGCAGTTGTTGCGGCGCCTTGGACCACGGACCAGGATCATCATCGGGTGAGGGACCATGCTCGACGAGAACCAGATCAAGGCTGCCTCGCGGGTGCTCGCAGGCCATTGGAGCGCCGGCACCAAGCTTGACGCGCTCGAAAACTCCTTGCGGCCGCATACGCGCAGCGAGGGCTATGCCATCCAGGCCGCGCTCGAATCCGCTTCAGGCGGCAAGCTGTTCGGCTGGAAGATCGCGGCAACCAGCGAGGCCGGGCAAAAGCACATCAACGTCAGGGGACCGATGGCCGGGCGCATCCTGAGCGACACCGTCATCGCCGATGGCGGCACGGCCTCGATGAAGGGCAACGAGATGCGGGTGGGCGAGCCGGAATTCGCCTTTCGCATGGCGCGCGACCTGCCGCCGAGATCCTCAAGCTATGGCGTCGAAGAGGTCCTTGCTGCCGTCGCCAGCCTGCATCCCGCGATCGAGATTCCCGATTCGCGCTTTGCCGATTTCGCCAGCGCCGGCGAGGCGCAGCTCATCGCCGACAATGCGTGCGCCCATCTGTTCGTGCTGGGCGCGCCGACCACGGTGGATTGGCGCGCGCGTGATCTCGTGGAGGAGCGGCCAGAGATCACGCTGCGTGGCCAGCGCTACGTCGGCCATGGCAAGAACGTGCTTGGCGATCCCCGTGTCGCACTCGCCTGGCTCGCCAACGAGCTGCGCGCGCTCGGGATCACACTAAGAGCGGGGGAGGTGGTGACGACCGGCACCTGCCATCCGCCGCTGCCGATTGGGGCCGGCGATCATCTCGCCGCCGATTTCGGTGCGCTGGGAAAGGTCTCGGTGAGATTCGGGTAGTCACTCACACTGCGCCGTCATTGCGAGGAGCGAAGCGACGAAGCAATCCAGGCTGCCTCAGCGGAAGGATACTGGATTGCTTCGCGTCGCTCGCAATGACGAACTTGAGATCTTGCGTGAGGCACGGCCTTCGCCGACGGTTACTACCGATGCCCGAAGATCGCCGAGCCCACGCGGATATGCGTGGCACCTAACATGATGGCGGTGGCGAAATCCGCGGTCATGCCCATCGAAAGATTCTTCAATCCGTTGCGCGCGGCGATCTTGGCGGTGAGCGCGAAATGCGCGGCCGGCGGCTCGTTCGCTGGCGGGATGCACATCAGGCCGGAAATGGTGAGCCCGTAGGTGTCGCTGCAGCTCGCGATGAAGGCATCCGCCTCGCCGGGCGCGACGCCGGCCTTCTGCGGCTCCTCGCCGGTGTTGATCTGGACGAAGAGCTGCGGGTGCCGGTTCTGGGATTCGATTTCCTTGGCTAACGCCTGGCAAATGCTCGGACGGTCGACCGAATGAATGGCGTCGAACAGCGCGACCGCTTCTTTCGCCTTGTTGGATTGCAGCGGTCCGATCAGATGCAGTGCGATATCCGAGTAACTCGAAATTAACGCCGGCCACTTCGCCTTGGCTTCCTGCACGCGATTCTCGCCGAATACGCGCTGTCCGGCCGCGATGACCGGCGTAATTGCATCCGCGGCGAACGTCTTCGACACCGCGATCAGCGTCACCGCAGTGCGATCGCGCTGCGCGTCCTTGCAGGCGCGCGCGATCTCCTGTTCCACAACGGCGAGCGCATTTGGTGAATGCCCGGTTAGCGGCAAGGCGTTGGCTTCTGTCATGACGTCGCTCGAGACCCGTGTCTCTACGGAGGTAGTTCCAATTTTATCGAGTTCAAGAAAGGCTTCTTGAACCCTTGGAACTAAGTTGCGCGCGGGGTGGGTAGCACAAAAATGGCCAACATCAGTCTCAACCGCAAACGCGCGAAACTCAAGCAGGTTCTCGGAATCCGGGCCCGGCTTGCGTTGCTCGCGGTGATTCTGGTGACGCCCCTGATGCTGGAGCGCATCCGTTCGCTCGAAGATGCGCGCGTCAAGCAGATTGCGCAAGCGACGACCGAGTTCACCACCGTTGCGAGGCACAGCGCGGACGCGCAGCGCGAGGTGATTTCGTCGGTCGAGACCATTTTGAAATCCGAGGCTTTCATCCGCGCTTCCGCCGGCGGCGTCAGCAAGAGCTGCGACGTGTTGCGCGCGAGCCTGCCGGCCAGCCTGCCCTGGATTCGCACGCTGCTGATCGCCGGCCAGGACGGCCGCATCCAGTGCTCGACCAACAACATGTATGTCGGCCTCGACTTGAGTGACCGGCCCTATTTCCAACAGGCGCAGGAAACCGGCCGTTTCGTGCTCTCCGATTTCCTGCTGGCAAAACCTTCGCAGATGCCGACCGTGATGGCGGTCTATCCGGTCTCCGCGCTCTCGGGCGTCCCGGACGCCGTGGTGCTCGCGACCGTGAACCTCGACTGGATGTCGAAGATCATGAACAATCTGGGCGGCCGCTCCGGCATTTCGGCCGTGCTGGTCGATAGCACCGGCACGGTGCTGGCCGCGCCCGCCGACCAGTACAGCGCGGTCGGACGTCCGCTCGACAACCTGCCGCTGATGTCGGCGATCGCCGACATGGCGCTGCGCTCGGATCAGGACGAGGGATCGCTGTCCTTCACGGCGGTCGACGGCTCCCGCCGCGCAGTCAGCTACATGCGCATCGCCGGCACCAATGCGCGCCTGATCGCCAGCATCGACGAGGACAAGGTCTCTGCCGCCGTCAGCCGCGACATCCGCACCGCTTATCTCCAGCTCGCTTTCGTCGTCGTGTTCGTTCTGCTCGGCGCACTGATTGCGGCAGAGAAGCTGGTGATCAAGCCGATCGAGATGCTCGCGGACATGGCCAAGCGCTTTGGCCAGGGCGACCTCTCGGCCCGCGCCGCGCGCAATCGCCTGCCCGCCGAGTTCGTGCCGCTCGCCCGGGCCTTCAATGCGATGGCCGCGCAGCTCGGGCAGCGTGAACGCGAGCTGATCGCGAGCAACGACCGGCTGACCGTGATGGCCTCGATCGACATGCTGTCGGGTCTTGCCAACCGCCGCGGCTTCCAGAGCCGCCTCGATTTCGAATGGATGCGCGCGCAGCAATATGACAGCGACCTGTCGCTGCTGATGATCGACGTCGATCATTTCAAGCTCTTCAACGACACCTATGGCCATCTCGAGGGCGATTCCTGCCTGACCCGGCTCGGCGAAACGCTGTCGGGGATTGCGGCCGACACCATGGGCTTTGCCGCGCGGTATGGCGGCGAGGAATTCTGCCTGTTGCTGCCGAACACGGACCTCACGCGTGCCATGGAGATCGGCGAGACCGTTCGCGCCGCAGTGCTGCGGCTGTGCCTGCCGCATATCACCTCGAGCCACATGATCGTCACCGTCTCGATCGGCGTTGCCGCAGCGCGGCCCAATGAGACCTTGCGTCCGGGCGATCTCATCGAAGCGGCCGACGCCGCGCTCTACGCCGCCAAACATCGCGGCCGCAACACCGTCGTCGAGCACGGTTCGGTGCAGGAGAGCGAAGGCGCCAGCGCGATGGCGATGGCGGTCTGAAACAGCCCCCGCTCAGGCCGTTTTGAAGGCCTTAGACGTTGACCCCCGAGCTGCTTTTGTGGCCTAGTCCGCCGTCTTTACGACGGCCGAACCCTAGAAAACCGCAACGATTCCATGACCTCCGAACGTTATAACGCCCGCGATTCCGAACCGCGCTGGCAAGCCGCCTGGGACGAAAAGGCGATCTTCGTCTCCCGAAACGACGATTCGCGGCCGAAATACTACGTGCTCGAGATGTTCCCTTACCCGTCCGGGCGCATCCATATCGGCCACGTCCGGAACTATACGCTCGGTGACGTGCTGGCCCGCTTCATGCGCGCCAAGGGTTTCAACGTGCTGCACCCGATGGGCTGGGATGCCTTCGGCCTGCCGGCGGAGAACGCCGCGATCGAGCGCAAGGTCGCGCCGAAAGCCTGGACCTACGACAACATCGCCGCGATGAAGAAGCAGCTCCGCTCGATCGGGTTGTCGCTGGACTGGAGCCGCGAGATCGCAACCTGCGATCCCTCATACTACAAGCACCAGCAGAAGATGTTCCTGGACTTCCTGCGCGAGGGCCTCGCCGAGCGCGAGAAGCGCAAGGTGAACTGGGACCCCGTCGACATGACGGTGCTCGCCAACGAGCAGGTGATCGACGGCCGTGGCTGGCGTTCGGGCGCTGTCGTTGAACAGCGGGAAATGAACCAGTGGGTCTTCAAGATCACGAAGTACTCGCAGGAACTCCTGAGCGCGCTGGATACGCTCGACCGCTGGCCGGACAAGGTGCGGCTGATGCAGCGCAATTGGATCGGCCGCTCCGAGGGCCTGCTGATCCGCTTCGCGCTGGATCAGGCCACGACACCTGCCGGCGAGAGCGAGCTGAAGATTTTCACCACGCGCCCGGACACGCTGTTCGGCGCAAAGTTCATGGCGATCTCGGCCGATCATCCGCTGGCGCAGGCTGCCGCCGCCAAAAACCCGAAGCTTGCCGAGTTCATCGCCGAGATCAAGAAGATCGGCACCGCGCAGGAGATCATCGACACCGCCGAGAAGCAGGGCTTTGACACCGGCATCCGCGCCGTCCACCCGTTCGATCCGACCTGGAAGCTGCCGGTCTATGTCGCGAACTTCGTGCTGATGGAATACGGCACCGGCGCGATCTTCGGCTGCCCGGGCCATGACCAGCGCGACCTCGACTTCGTCAACAAGTACAATCTCGGCGTCACGCCGGTGGTGTGCCCCGAAGGCCAGGATCCGAAGACCTTTGTCATCACCGACACCGCCTATGACGGTGACGGCCGCATGATCAATTCGCGCTTCCTCGACGGCATGACCATCGACGCGGCGAAGGAAGAGATCGCAAAGCGCCTGGAAAACGAGATGCGCGGCAACGCGCCCGTCGGCGAGCGCCAGGTGAATTTCCGCCTGCGCGACTGGGGCATCTCGCGCCAGCGCTATTGGGGCTGCCCGATTCCCGTCATCCACTGCCCGAAATGCGACGTGGTGCCGGTGCCGGATTCAGAGCTGCCGGTGAAGCTGCCCGACGATGCGACCTTCGACAAGCCGGGCAACGCGCTCGATCATCATCCGACCTGGAAGCACGTCACCTGCCCGAAATGCGGCGGCAAGGCTCTGCGCGAAACCGACACCATGGACACCTTCGTGGATTCGTCCTGGTACTTTGCGCGCTTCACCGATCCCTGGAACGAGGCCTCGCCGACGACGCCTGCGGTGGCGAACCGGATGCTGCCGGTCGACCAGTATATCGGCGGCGTCGAGCATGCGATTCTGCATCTGCTCTACAGCCGCTTCTTCACCCGCGCGATGAAGGCGACCGGCCATATCGCGCTGGATGAGCCGTTCGCCGGCATGTTCACGCAGGGCATGGTGGTGCACGAGACCTACCAGAAGGCCGACGGCACCTACGTGCAGCCGGTCGAGGTGAAGGTCGAGACCGGCGGCAATGGCCGGCGCGCCACGCTGCTCAGCACAGGCGAGGACATCCAGATCGGCGCGATCGAGAAGATGTCGAAGTCGAAGAAGAACACGGTCGACCCCGACGACATCATCGAGACCTATGGCGCCGACGTCGCGCGCTGGTTCATGTTGTCGGACTCACCGCCCGACCGCGACGTGATCTGGAGCGACGAGCGCGTTCAGGGCGCCTCGCGCTTCGTGCAGCGGCTGTGGCGGCTGGTGAACGAAGCCGCGGAAGCCTCCAAGGGCGCGCCGGCGGCCCGGCCGGCGAGCTTTGGCGCCGATGCGATCGCCCTGCGCAAGGCCGCCCATGGCGCGCTGGACAAGGTCACGATCGGAATCGAGCGGCTGCACTTCAACGTCTGCCTCGCCCATATCCGCGAATTCGCCAACAGCCTGTCCGAGGTGCTCCAGCGCCCCGGCCAGCCGGCGGCCGACCTCGGCTGGGCGATCCGGGAGGCCGGGGCCATCCTGGTCCAGCTGTTCTCCCCGATGATGCCGCACCTGGCCGAGGAGTGCTGGCGGGTAGCGGGCCAGACCGGCTTCGTTTCGGAGGCCGCATGGCCGCAAATCGAACGCGATTTGCTGGTTGAAGACACCGTGACCCTGGTGGTCCAGGTCAACGGCAAGAAGCGGGGTGAGGTCACGGTTGCAACAGTGGCCCAGAATCCGGAAATCGAGGCTGCCGTTTTGGCCCTCGATGCGGTAAAGCTGGCCCTGGACGGCAAGCCCGTCCGCAAGGTGATCATCGTCCCCAAGAGGATCGTGAATGTTGTCGGCTAGGATCCGCATCGCTGCCCGCCTCGTCGCGGTTGCCGCCCTTGCGGCAATGACGGCCGGCTGCTTCCGGCCGATGTATGCCGAGCATACCGACGGTACTCCGGGATTGCGGGACAAGTTGATGGGCGTGGAAATCCCCCCCGTCGACAAGCCCAATGCCTCGCGCGAGGCCCGGGTCGGCGTGGAGATCCGCAACGCCCTCGCCTTCAAGCTTTATGGCAGCGCCACCGGCGCGCCGCCGACCCACCGCCTGGAGCTGCGGTTCACGACCAGCCGCTCCTCACTGCTCATCAGCTCCGCGACGGGCCTGCCGACGAGCGAGAACTACGGCATCGACGTTCAGTATAATCTGATCAACAACGCGACCAACACGTCGGTGATGACCGGCACCACCTTCTCGCGCGTGTCCTACGACATCCCGGGCTCCTATCAGCGCTTCGCCCGTCAGCGCGCCGTTCGCGATGCGGAAGACCGTGCCGCCAACGAGGTCGCCGACAACATCTCGACCCGCCTCGCCGCCTTCTTCACCGCCGGCACGTAACCGCTTCCGTCATTCCGGGGCACGCGAAGCGTGAACGCGGAATGACGATCCGTAACCTCTGGATTCTATGGTGCGCATTTGCGCACCATAGTTCGCGCGCTGCGCGCCCCGAATGACGATTTGGCCCATGGTCGCGTTGCGCGGAAAAGAGATCGACGCCTTCCTGGCCCGCCCCGATTCGGGCCGTCCGATCATCCTGCTCTATGGCCCCGATGCCGGGCTCGTTCGCGAGCGCGCCGACGCGCTGATCGCATCCGCGGTCGATGATCCCAACGACCCCTTCTCGCTGGTCAAGCTCGACGGCGATGAACTCTCGGCTGAACCCTCGCGCCTCGTCGACGAAGCCATGACCGTGCCGCTGTTCGGCGGCCGCCGCGCCATCCGCGTGCGCGCCGGCTCGCGCAGCTTTGCCAGTGGCGTCGACACGCTGGCCGAGATGAACGTGACGGACTGCCGCATCGTGATCGAGGCCGGCGAGCTCCGTCCCGAATCGCCGCTGCGCAAGGCCTGCGAGCGCGCCAAGACGGCAGTCGCGATCGGCTGCTATCCCGACACCGAGCGCGATCTCGCCAAGCTGATGGAAGACGAGCTGCGCATCGCCAATTTGCGTATCGCGCAGGACGCGCGCGCCGCGCTGATGTCGTTCCTCGGCGGCGACCGCCAGGCCTCGCGCAATGAGCTGCGCAAGCTGACGCTCTATGCTCACGGCAAGGGCGAGATCACGCTCGACGACGTGATGGCGGTCGTCGCTGACGCGTCCGAGCTCAAGCTCGATCCGATCGTCGACGGCGCCTTCGCCGGACGCCCCGACATCGTCGAAAGCGAGTTCGCCAAGGCGATGATCGCCGGAACCTATCCCGGCATGATCATCTCAGCCGCGCAGCGCCAGGCGGCGTGGCTGCACAAGTCGGCGCTCACCGTCGCCGAGGGCACGCCGATCTCGGCCGTGCTCGAAGGCGGGTTTCCGCGGCTGCATTTTTCACGAAAGCCCGCGGCCGAAACGGCGCTGCGCAATTTCAGCGTGGCGCGACTTGCCGGCGTCATCGAGCAGCTTGCAACCGCAGCCCTCGATACCCGCAAGCAGCCGTCCCTCGCCGCCGCGATCGCGCAGCGCACGCTGATGGCGATCGCCGCGAACGCGAAGCGGCGGGGTTGAAACTCCGCTCCATCCACGCGTCATTGCGAGACGCGCCTTCAGGCGCGAACTATGGTGGGCAATTGCGCACCATAGAATCTAGAGGTTGTTGCGCGAGATCCCGGGTTCTCGCTTCGCGAGCCCCGGAATGACGGTGCGGAGTTAGAGCACGCCCTTCGCCAACCTGCGCATCACCTCGTCGAGCTGCTCGAGGTTGCGGTAGTTGATCTGGACGGAGCCGCCGGGATCGCGGTGGTTGACGGTGACCTTGAGGCCGAGCGCATCGCTGACGCGCTTTTCAAGATCGATCGTGTCGGGGTCTTTCTCCTTGGCCCCTGCCCCGGCGCGCGCCTTCTGCGGCTTGCGCTCCGGCACGCCCTCCTCGTGCGCGAGCGCTTCGGCCTGGCGCACGTTGAGGCCTTCCTCGACGATGCGCTTGGCCGCCGTGAGCGGATCGGGCACGCCGATCAGCGCGCGGGCGTGGCCGGCCGTCAACTGCCCGCTCGCGATGAAGGCCTGCACCTCCACCGGCAACTTCGTCAGCCGCATCATGTTGGCGACGTGGCTGCGGCTCTTGCCGACGACCTTTGCGATGTCGTCCTGACTACGTTTGAACTCGCCCGCGAGCGCGTGATAGCCCTGCGCTTCTTCCATCGGGTTGAGGTCTTCGCGTTGCACGTTCTCGATGATCGCGAACTCCAGCGCATCGCTGTCGCTGATGTCGACCGGAACGATCGGCACCTCGTGCAAACCAGCGAGCTGGGAGGCACGCCAGCGCCGCTCGCCGGCGATAATCTCGTAACGGTCCTGCGTGCCCTTCACTGGACGGACTACGATCGGCTGGATCACGCCATGCTGCTTGATGGAGTCAGAGAGCTCCTTGAGCTCAACTTCCGAAAAAGTGCGGCGCGGGTTACGCGGATTGGGTTTGATGAATTCGATCGGCACCTTGCGCTGCGCGCGCGGCCGCTCGACATGCGCCGCCTCCCCGCCGACGTCACCGATCAGACTCGCAAGACCCCGGCCCAGTCGCGAACGCGCTTCGTCGGCCATCGCCAGCTCCCTTGGATTCACGTAGCAGTACTCCAGAACTGAATTTCAGATTCTCGATCGTAGGGTGGGCAAAGGCGCGTCTTCACGCCGTGCCCACCATCTTTCCAATCGAACGATTTTGGTGGGCGCGCTTCGCTTTGCCTACCCTACGGCAGTTTCAATGTGTCGTGCGCAGCTCGCGCTCGCGCTGGATCACTTCGGTGGCGAGCCGCAAATACGCTTCGCTGCCGACGCATTTGAGATCGTAGACCAGCACCGGCTTGCCGTAGGACGGCGCCTCTGAGATGCGCACGTTGCGCGGGATCATGGTCTTGTAGACCTTCTCGCCCATGAACTGGCGGACGTCGGCGACGACCTGGTTCGACAAATTGTTGCGCGAGTCGAACATGGTCAGCACGATGCCGTGGATCGATAGGCCGGGATTCAGTGTCGAGCGCACCTGCTCGACTGTCTGAAGCAGTTGCGACAGACCTTCGAGCGCGAAGAACTCGCATTGCAACGGCACCAGGATCGCATCGGAGGCCGCCATCGCATTCACCGTGAGCAGGTTGAGCGAGGGCGGGCAGTCGATCAGCACGTACGTGTAGTCCGCATCCGGCGAGACGTTGTTGTTGAGCGAAGAGATCGCATCGCGCAGGCGGAAGGCGCGGCCGGGCGTGGTACCGAGCTCAAGCTCGAGCCCGGAGAGGTCCATCGTCGAGGGTGCGATGTGCAGCCGCGGCACCGCGGTCGAGACCACCGCTTCGCGCAAGGCGGCTTCGCCGACCAGCACGTCATAGGTCGAGCAGGACCGGTTGCGGCGATCGATGCCGAGACCGGTCGAGGCGTTGCCTTGCGGATCGAGATCGACGATCAGGACGCGCTCACCAATCGCCGCGAGTGCCGTGCCGAGGTTGATCGCCGTGGTTGTTTTTCCCACGCCGCCCTTCTGATTCGCGAGCGCCAGGATCCGTGGATGGCCCTGCGGCACCGTCTCGGTCTGCTCCTGCTGAGGTTCGTCAATCACGGTCATGCCACTTCCCCACTCGCCCCCGTTTTCCGGGCCCTCACCCACGCCGCTGGATAGTGTCCAGCTCCACGATCCAACCGTCGCCCGTCCGGCTTTGATGGAGCTTGGGCTGAATAGTCCAATATTTAGCGGCTTCGGTCAATTCAGCCTCTACATCTTGGCCCTTGGGAAACAACGCTTTTGCACCGCTACGCACCAAGGGTTCCGCAAAGCCGATGAGTTGATGTAGCGGAGCCAGTGCGCGCGCGGTGACGCAATCGACCGGGCCGGTGATTCTATCCACATTATCCCCGATCTCAGCGAGATGTACGACCCCCGGAGCGCCGGCGATTCGGATCGCTTCGCGCAGGAAGGCGGCCTTCTTCGCGATTCGTTCGACGAGGTGGACACTGGCGCCCGGAATCTCCGCCATCATGCAGGCCAGCACCACACCCGGAAAGCCGCCGCCGCTGCCGAGATCGGCCCAGCGCTTTGCTGATGGTGCGAGCGAGACGAGCTGGAGCGAATCGGCGATGTGGCGGGTCCAGAGATGCGGCAGCGTCGAAGGCGCGACCAGATTGGTCTTGGCCTGCCACTCCCGGAGCAACGCGACGTAGCGATCGAGGCGCATCTCCGTTTCACGTGAAACGGGCGCGAGCTCGAGGGCTGCAGCCTTGTCCGCCGCCAGCCCCGAATCTAGCGCCTCCGCGTTTGGTGACGGCGCCGTCTTCCGGGCCCCCTCTCCCGTGTCAGGTCGCCGCGATGAGGATTTGCCCTTGGATTTGCCTCCGGCCGGTCCGCGCTGTTTCACGTGAAACGCCTAAGCGGTCGCCCTGGAAGTCTTGCGTCGTGCCTCACGGCGCAGATACGCGGCGAGGATGCCCAGCGCTGCCGGCGTCATGCCGTCGATCCGGCCCGCCTGCCCCACCGTGAAGGGTCGTGCCTTCTCCAGCTTGGCCCGCACCTCGTTCGAGAGTCCGGGCACGAACTGGTAGTCGACATCGGCGAGAACCAGCCCCTCGTCCCGCCGGAAGGCCTCGACGTCGGCGCTCTGGCGCTCAAGATAGACATCGTACTTGGCGTCGATCTCAAGGTGGGTCGCGATCCCAGGGTCAATGGCCGACAGCTCCGGCCAGATGCCACGAACCTGGCCCCAGCCGACATCCGGATAGGCCAACAGCTCAAAGGCCGACCGGCGCTGGCCGTCCCGGTTCAGGGACAGCCCGTGTCGCGCCGCTTCGTTTGGCGTCAGCGTCAAGGACTTTGACAGCGCTTTGGCGGCCTGGAGCGCTGCCATCTTGGCGCGATGGTGCGCCGTCCGGGCACTGCCGACACATCCCAGGTCGATGCCCTTCTCGGTCAGACGCTGGTCGGCATTATCCGCCCGCAGGGTCAGCCGATACTCGGCGCGCGAGGTGAACATCCGATAGGGTTCGGAGATGCCGCGGGTGACGAGGTCGTCGATCATAACCCCGAGATAGCCGTCGGCCCGGTCGAATACCGTGAGCGCCGCCCCACTCGCGGCCAATGCCGCGTTCAGGCCGGCGACAATGCCCTGGGCCGCAGCCTCCTCATATCCCGTCGTGCCATTGATCTGTCCGGCCAGGAACAGTCCCTGCACCCGCCTAGTCTGGAGGGTCGGATCGAGCTCGCGGGGATCGACATGGTCGTATTCGATGGCATAGCCCGGCCGGACCATCCTGACCTGCTCCAGGCCGGGGATGCTGGCGAGGATCGCGAGTTGAATCTCCTCCGGCAGCGAGGTCGAGATGCCGTTGGGATAAACGGTCGGGTCATCGAGCCCTTCCGGCTCCAGGAAGATCTGGTGGCCGTCCCGATCGCCGAAGCGGACGATCTTGTCCTCGATCGACGGGCAGTAGCGCGGCCCCGTGCTCTTGATCTGGCCCGAATACATGGGCGAGCGATGCACATTGGCCCGGATCACCTCATGGGTCGCAGCGGTGGTCCGGGTGATGCCGCACTGGATCTGCGGGGTCGTGATCCGCTCCGTCATCACCGAGAACGGCTCCGGCGGATCGTCTCCTGGCTGCATTTCCACGGCGGACCAGTCGATCGTCGTGCCGTCGAGGCGCGGCGGCGTGCCGGTCTTGAGCCGGCCCAGCGTGAAGCCCGCCTGCTCAAACGACTTCGACAGCCCCATTGCCGGCGCCTCGCCGACGCGCCCCGCCGGCCAGTTCTTCTCACCGAGATGGATCAGGCCGCGTAGAAAGGTGCCGGTAGTGACCACGACGGCCCCTGCCCGGATCATCCGGCCATCGGCCAGACGGAGCCCGGTGACGCGACCGTCCGAGACCATCAGTTCGTCCGCCTCGCCCTCAATCACGCTGAGGCCATCGGTCTGTTGGATCGCAGCCTGCATCGCGGCCGCATAGAGCTTGCGGTCAGCCTGCGTCCGGGGTCCGCGGACGGCTGGACCCTTGCGGCGATTGAGCATCCGGAACTGAATGCCGCCGGCATCTGCCACCCGGCCCATCAAACCGTCGAGCGCATCGACCTCGCGGACCAGGTGGCCCTTGCCAAGACCCCCGATGGCGGGATTGCAGGACATCGCACCGATGGTCGAGAAACGGTGCGTCACCAGAGCAGTCGTCGCACCCATCCGGGCAGCAGCAGCAGCGGCCTCACAGCCGGCATGGCCGCCGCCAATCACGATGACGTCGAAACTCTCTCGCTCTGTCCGCATAGGCGGACTTCTAGCCCAGGGACGATGAAGCCGGAAGTGGAAACTGGTGAGACGGTTGTTTCACGTGAAACAGAGACGCTCGGCCGTGAGGCATTTTTCGCAAAACAACCCCATGCAAAGTAGAAGGCACGGGGCACCCGGTGTTTCACGTGAAACAAGTTGGGTTCGCTGGGGAAGGTCTGGCGCCAAACGACGCCATTGCAAGCGCAGCGGAGCAATGCAGAATCGTCCGTAGGTGACATCCTGGATTGCTTCGTCGCAAGCGCTCCTCGCAATGACGGGATCGAGGCCGCATCCCGCTCACCCGTGAGCGCTCGCGCGACGACGTCAAACCGCCTGCCACGCCAAACCTCAAAGCGCTGACCAGGTCCCTCAATGTGTCGCGTCAAGCGGACCGGAACCGACCCGTGTTTCGCGTGAGACAGCGAACCCACTGGAACAAGCGATAGTTCTACAATGAAGAACTAGCGCTACTTTCCGATACAGAATTTTTGGAAAATGGCCCCGAGGACGTCCTCGACGTCAACCCGCCCCAGCAGCCGGCCCAGCGCGTAAGCGGCAGCGCGAAGTTCCTCAGCGGCGAGCTCCTCGCCTTCGCCGAGGAGATCGAGGCTCCGCTCCAACGAGCCGCCGGCCTGGCTCAACAAGTCGCGCTGCCGGGCACGGGTCACCAGCGCGCCCTCGCTCGATCCGAAGAACTCGACGGCGAACTCGACCAGCGCGGCGATCAGCTCGGGCAGGCCGTCACCGCGCCGCGCCGAGATCGCAAACGTTCGCGCGCGCGGGTCAGGCCCCTTAGCCTTCTTCGCCTCCGACCTCAAGGCCGCGCTCGAGGTCTCCCTCAAGGTCTCCTGCAAAGTCTCTTCCAAGGCCTCTTGGCGAAGGTCGATCTTGTTGCGGACTGTCCAGACCGGCGCGGTTCCGGCCGGCCCGCCCTCCTCGCTGCGATCGACGTCCGCCAGCCACAGCACAAGATCGGCATCCGCCGCTCGCGCGCGGGCGCGACGCACGCCTTCCTGCTCGACGGGATCGTCGGTCTCACGAATGCCGGCGGTGTCGATGACGGTCACGGGATAGCCGTCGAGATCGAGCTGCACCTCGATCACGTCGCGCGTCGTGCCGGCATGGGGCGAGACGATCGCGACCTCGCGCCGCGCAAGCTGATTGATCAGCGTCGACTTGCCGACGTTCGGCGGGCCGGCGATCGCGACCACGAGGCCATCGCGCAGACGTTCTGCCTTGCCCTGCGCCGCAAGCACTTTTGCGATCTCGTCATATAGCGCTTTGATCTTCGCGCGCGCCGGCGTCAGCAATTCCGCTGACACGTCGCCTTCATCGGAGAAGTCGATGCCGGCCTCGATCAGCGCGGAGGCCTCGATGATTCGCTCGCGCCAGTCGCGCGCGCGTTCGCCAAGCAATCCCTGCAATTGCCGCAGCGCCTGGCGACGCTGCCGGTCGGTGTCGGCGTGGATGAGATCGTCGAGGCCTTCGGCCTCGGTGAGATCGAGCTTGCCGTTCTCGAAGGCGCGGCGGGTGAACTCGCCGGGATCGGCGGCCCGCACATTTGGAATATCGGAAATAGCTGCGAACAGCGCCGAGAGCACCGCGCGACCACCATGGACGTGGAATTCGGCGACGTCCTCGCCGGTCGCGCTCGCGGGCCCCGGAAACCAGAGCACCACGGCATCATCGATCGCCTGGCCGCCTGCATCCCGCAGCAACACGTGATGCGCAAGCCGCGGCCGCGGCAACGCTCCCGCCAGCCTCGTGACGACCTGGCTCGCGTTTGTGCCCGAGACGCGAACGATCGCGATGGCGCTCGGTGGCCGCCCTGACGACAGCGCGAAAATGGTCTGGTCCCGCGGATGCATGGCCTATTTGTCTGCGCGCCCGCCAAAACGCAAATCGCGATTTCTGCGTCTCTTCGCGAGCCGGAAGGACGTTCCTTGCGCAGTAAATGCTGCGCATTGCGTCGCAATATAAAGCGCAGCATTTTGCTGCATGTTTTTGGTTCCAGACAACTCGGAACTACCAAAAATAGAAATATTATGTAGCTATATCAATAGCTTAATTCATCTTGAGCGCGGCAAACCGGATTCAAATTTTGCTGCGCCATCGTGCAGCAAAGCCGCAGCATAAACGCAAAAGGGCGCCCGAAAGGCGCCCTCCGCGAAAATTGCAGCAAACCAGCTCAGGTGTTCATCGAATCGAAGAACTCGGCATTGCTCTTGGTCGAGCGCAGCTTGTCGAGCAGGAAGTCGATCGCGTCCATCGTGCCCATCGGGTTGAGGATGCGGCGGAGCACGTACATCTTCTTGAGCACCTGCGGATCGGTGATGAGCTCCTCCTTGCGGGTGCCCGAGCGCGAGATGTCGATCGCCGGGAAGGTGCGCTTGTCCGAGACCTTACGGTCGAGGATCAGCTCCGAGTTACCGGTGCCCTTGAACTCTTCGAAGATGACTTCGTCCATGCGGCTGCCGGTATCGACCAGCGCGGTCGCGATGATGGTCAGCGAGCCACCCTCCTCGATGTTGCGGGCGGCACCGAAGAAGCGCTTCGGGCGCTGCAGCGCGTTGGCGTCGACACCGCCGGTCAGCACCTTGCCGGATGATGGCACCACGGTGTTGTAGGCGCGGCCCAGACGCGTGATCGAATCGAGCAGGATCACGACGTCGCGGCCATGCTCGACCAGGCGCTTTGCTTTCTCGATCACCATCTCGGCGACCTGGACGTGACGCACGGCCGGCTCGTCGAAGGTCGACGAGACGACCTCGCCCTTTACCGAGCGCTGCATGTCCGTGACTTCCTCCGGACGCTCGTCGATCAGAAGCACGATCAGGTAGCAGTCCGGATGATTTGCTGTGATCGAGTGCGCGATGTTCTGCATCAGCACGGTTTTACCGGTGCGCGGCGGCGCCACGATCAGTGCGCGCTGGCCCTTGCCGATGGGAGCAACGATGTCGATCACGCGCGCAGAGAGATCCTTCCGCGTCGGATCGTCGATCTCCATGCGGAAACGCTGATTGGGAAACAGCGGCGTGAGGTTGTCGAAATTGACCTTGTGCTTGGCCTTTTCCGGGTCCTCGAAATTCAGCGTGTTGACCTTGAGCAGCGCGAAATAGCGCTCGCCCTCTTTCGGGCTGCGGATATGGCCCTCGATGGTATCGCCGGTGCGCAGACCGAAGCGGCGGATCTGCGACGGCGAGACGTAGATGTCGTCCGGGCCCGGCAGATAATTGGCGTCCGGCGAGCGCAGGAAGCCGAAGCCGTCGGAGAGCACCTCGACGACGCCCTCGCCGACGATGTCGGTCTCTGCGAGCGAAAGCTGCTTGAGGATGGCGAACAACAGCTCCTGCTTGCGCATGGTGCTGGCATTCTCGACCCCATTCTCTTCCGCGAACGAGACGAGCTCGGCCGGGGTTTTGGACTTGAGGTCTTGGAGTTTGATTTCCCGCATTGGGGTGGTCCTGTGGGGTAACCTTGGAAGGGGGGTGCGAGGAGGCTTCGAAAATGCGGACGTGAGCAGGTAAGGTCCGCAGGTCTAGCAAGGTGAGTGCCGGTGGGGCTTCAAACCTGATGCGGCGCCCGGCTTTCGAAGAAGCTCGGACACAACCACATCCGCCTGCGTTGGGTGGGGATGGCCACAATATAGAAAATCGCTTGGCCCTCCGCAAGCCGAAGCGCTGAGCGGCGCCCCTCGAACTTTGCCTAGAACGGCTTCACGATCACCATGATCACGATGAAGATCATCAGGACCGTGGGCACCTCATTGATAATACGGTAGAATTTCTGGGTCCGCGGACGCCGGTCGGCAGCGAAATCCTTGCAGTAGCGGGAAAAAAAGCCGTGGACCGCGGACAGCGCCAGCACCAATGCCAGTTTTACGTGCAACCAGGGCGAGGTGAACCAATGGCCGGACCACGCGAGATAGAGCCCGGCGAGCCAAGTCACGATCATCGCGGGGTTGATGATCGCCTTGAGCAGCCGGCGTTCCATCACCTTGAAGGTTTCTGACTGCCTTGAACCGATCTCGGCCTCGCAGTGATAGACGAACAGCCGTGGCAGATAGAGCATGCCGGCCATCCAGGAGATGACGGCGATCACGTGCAGCGCCTTGATCCAGGGGTAGAGTTCGTCGAGCATTTCCAAAGTCCGAATTCGCGCCCAGCGCGGGGGTGGCTGGGGATAGTAAGAACTCGTTAAGTTCTTCCAGCGCACACATATCCGTCCGTAGCGCCCTTCTCAAATCTAGAATCTTAGATTCTTAAGGTTTGAGTCTGAATGACGGTGGATTGGACTCACGCAATGCTGTCAGGTCTTTTGCGGGTGCTTGTACACATCCATCAACATGCCCGGCGCGCTTCCAGCGAACGCGGATAATTCATCCATCTTCAAAGGCTTGTGAGAAATTATCGGCAGCTTATGAAAAGGCTTGCCGGTGCTGTCCCGCTTCCCCTTCGCCCTGTCCCAGAACTTGTCCTTCCGGGCAGCGATGTGAAGAAACTTGGCCGTTATCCCGTACGTCCTGTCGCACAACCCTTTCCGAGGGGTTAAGCTCCACAGAAATTCACAAACCACCCAACCGTCATCCCAAGCCCTCAATCGAAGAGTTTTCGTGCCGACCTCCAATTATTTCCATCTCCACCTGGTTTCCGACTCCACCGGTGAGACCCTGATCACCGTGGCGCGCGCGGTCGCTGCGCAATACGCCAACGTCACGCCGGTCGAGCATGTCTATCCGCTGGTGCGCAGCCAGAAGCAGCTCGATCGCGTGCTCGACGAGATCGAGGAGGCGCCGGGGATCGTGCTGTTCACGCTGCTGGAGAAGGATCTGGTCTCCCGGCTCGAGGGCAAGTGCAAGGAGATCAATGTTCCGAGCCTGTCGATCATCGGCCCGGTGATGCAGTTGTTCGAGGCTTATCTCGGCGCGGCAACAACGGGTCGTGTCGGCGCCCAGCACGTGCTCAACGCGGAATATTTCAAGCGCATCGATGCCCTGAACTACACGATGATGCATGACGACGGTCAGCACGTCGACGGCCTGGAAGAAGCCGACGTCGTCCTCGTCGGCGTGTCGCGAACCTCGAAGACGCCGACCTCGATCTATCTCGCCAATCGCGGCATCCGCACCGCCAACGTGCCGCTGGTGCCGGGCATTCCTGTGCCGGCGCAATTGGAGACGTTGACCCGGCCGTTGGTGGTGAGCCTGCACGCGACGCCGGAGCGGCTGATCCAGGTCCGCCAGAACCGCCTTTTGACCATGGGCGCCGATGCCAGCAGCGACACCTATATCGACAAGCAGGCGGTGGCAGATGAAGTCGCCTTCGCACGAAAGCTCAGCGCCAAGCACAATTGGCCGTTGCTCGAGGTGACGCGCCGCTCGATCGAGGAAACGGCGGCTGCGATCATGAAGCTCTATACGGACCGGCAACGCAACCGGCCTTTGGAATGAGTTTTTTGCGATGACGCTCTGGCGCGGCAAATCTACGTTGATCCTGGCGTCGCAAAGTAACGCGCGAAAAATGCTGCTGGCGAATGCGGGCCTCGCGTTCGAAGCAAGACCTGCCGATATCGACGAGCGCGGCGTTCAGGAAGCCTCGAAGCTGTCGAGCCCGCGTGAGGTTGCGCTGCTCCTGGCGCGAGAAAAAGCGAAGGCGGTATCTGCTCGATGTACCGGCTGTTACGTCGTCGGCGCCGACCAGACCTTGGCGTTCGGCGAGCAGCTGTTCACAAAGCCATCAGGCCGGGCTCAGGCAATGGCGCAACTGCGCGATCTCGCCGGCCGCACGCATGAGCTGCACTCCGCGGTTGCCGTGGCGCGTGACGACGCTGTGCTGTTCGAGGATGTTTCGGTCGCTCGCATGACCATGCGACAAATGACTGAGGCTGAGCTCTCCACCTATCTTGACGCCGCCGGCGATACTGTCACCACCAGCGTCGGCGCCTATCAGCTCGAAAGCCTCGGAGTTCATCTGTTCGAGAAGATCGAGGGCGATCACTTCACCATTCTCGGCCTGCCGCTGTTGCCGCTGCTTGCGTTCCTGCGGCGCGAGAGTCTAGTTGCGGTGTGAACCGACAAAAGCGCAATGAGATGGGGATGAAACGCCATCGCGCTTTAGATTATTGTTTGCGCATGATCTTTCCGGAAAACCGCGTCACACTTTTCCGGATCATGCTTTGATGGCTGCGACCTGATGCTGATCCTCGGACTGACCGGCTCGATCGGGATGGGCAAATCCACCACCGCGAAACTGTTCGCGGAGGCTGGCGTCCCCGTCTACGACGCCGATGCCGGCGTCCATCAGCTCTATGAGGGCGAGGCGGCTCCCGCGATCGAAGCTGCCTTTCCCGGCACCACAGGAAACGGCAAGGTCGATCGTGCAAAGCTGTCGGCCCGTGTGGTCGGAGATGCCGCGGCGATGCAGCAGCTCGAGCAGATCGTCCATCCGATGCTCGGTGCTTCGCGCGCGAGGTTTTTCGCGGAGGCCGAGGCCAGCAAGGCGCCCGTTGTGGTGCTCGACATTCCGCTGCTGTTCGAGACCGGCGGCGAGAAGCGCGTCGATGCGGTCGTGGTGGTGACGACGTCGCCGGAACTTCAGCGCGAGCGCGTGCTGGCGCGCGGCACCATGGATGCCGAAAAGCTCGACGCCATCATTGCCAAGCAGTTGCCCGATGCCGAGAAGCGCAAGCGGGCCGATTTCGTGGTGGATACTTCCCACGGGCTCGATCCCGTGCGCGCGCAGATCAAGCACATCCTGGCCGAGGTCGTTAAGATGCCGCAGCGGCGAAGCTGATTCGCTCATCTGACCGGCACCTCAAGAATCATGCGCGAAATCGTTCTCGACACTGAAACCACCGGCCTTGATCCCCTGCGCGGCGACCGCCTGGTCGAGATCGGCTGCGTCGAGATCTTCAATCGCATGCCGACGGGACAGACCTTTCACCGCTACATCAATCCTGAAAGGGACATGCCGGCGGAAGCCTTTGCGGTGCACGGCCTGTCGAGCGAATTTCTCGCGGCCAAGCCGCTGTTTCACGAGATCGTCGACGAGTTCCTGGAATTCATCGGCGACGCACCGCTGGTGATCCACAACGCCTCGTTCGACATCAGTTTCATCAACGCCGAACTCGACCGCATCAAGCGCGCCGCGATCCCGCGCGAGCGGCTGGTCGACACGCTTTTGCTGGCGCGGCGCAAGCATCCCGGTGTGTCCAACAGGCTCGACGATCTCTGCTCGCGCTATGCGATCGACAATTCCCACCGCACCAAGCACGGCGCGCTGCTGGACTCCGAATTGCTCGCGGAAGTCTATGTCGATTTGATCGGCGCCCGGCAGTCGCAGCTCATCCTGGCGTCGGAGTCCGAGGAGATTCGCGTCGGCACGAATGGTGATGCGCCACGGCGGCAGCGACCGGCGCCGCTGGCCCCGCGCGTCAGCGAGGCCGAGCGCGAGGCCCACCGGGCCTTCATTGCGACGATGGGTGAAAAGGCGATCTGGAACGAGTATCTCGCCCAGCCGGCGGCAAGTCCGACTTGATCGGTGCTGTCTGGCTCTAGTCTTCAGTCTTCGTGCGGTCTTGGTGCGCCACGAAACCCTCATGGTGAGGAGCGCGAAGCGCGTCTCGAACCATGAGGCCCGGATCTCTCCCGCGGCCATCCTTCGAGACGCCCGCCTCCGGCGGGCTCCTCAGGATGAGGGGGAAGAGTGCGTGTGACGCAGTCGGATTGCTAGGCCTACAGCCTCAGCTTGGCTTGACCTGACCCTGGGCGGCCATTTGCCGCTCCATGTTCTGCCGGTAGAGACCGACGAAATCGACCGGATCCAGCATCAGCGGCGGGAACCCGCCGTCGCGCACGGCGGTGGCAATGATCTCGCGCGCGAACGGGAACAAGAGCCGCGGACATTCGATCATGACCAGCGGATGCAGGTTCTCCTGCGGCACGTTGACGATGCGGAACACCCCGGCATAGGCGAGCTCGAACGAGAACATCACCTTACCCGCGGTCTCGGCCTTGCCCTCGACCGACAGCACGACCTCGTACTCGTGTTCCGAGAGGTTGTTGGCGTTGACGTTGATCTGGATGTTGATCTGGGGCTGCTGGCTCTGCGGCTGAAGCGAGGCCGGCGCGTTCGGATTCTCGAACGACAGATCCTTGGTATATTGCGCCAGCACGTTGAGCTGCGGAGCCTGGCCTGCCTCGGGGGTGCCGTTTCCGTTGGTCATGAAAATGTCTCCTTACCCGAATGGGCCTGATATCGCGGCCGGTTGGCTAACATAGGCTCGCCTCGTTCCACAAGGACGAACGGCCCCGGATTCGGCCTCCTAACATCACCGAAAAGGGTGGCCCCTTACCCGTTCTGGCCCGACGGAGCACATCTTAAACGATTGAAGATGCGCGATTTCCAGTCAGGATCCGATTTCCCCTTAAGGATAAAACGCGCTACACTTCGCACTGTGCCAAAAGGCGCCATTGGCCGGACTAGATTTCGTGCCTACATCGCTTGGATCTGATGCGGACCTAAAAAGGTGATGTGGCTTTGCCGTTCCTGTATGGAACGGTTGACTGGCCGGACTGATTTTCCCGGCGAAGACCCTGAGCAGAGACCAGAGAGCGAACACGACGTGGACATCTACACCATCATCTTCCTAGCGCTGGCGGTCTTCATTTTCCTGCGCCTGCGCAGCGTGCTGGGGCAGCGGACCGGCAACGAACGGCCTCCGTTCGACCGCACCGCCCGCAATGCGCTGCAGGGTGCCCAGGACAAGAACGTCGTGACCATGCCGGGCAAGGTGATCGATCAGGCTCCGCTGGCGCCGACCGCCGACGTCACGCAGCCTGCCGACCGCTGGAAGGGCCTGACTGAGCCAGGCACTGCACTGGGCCAGGGGCTGGACGCGATCGTCGAGAAGGACTCGTCCTTCGACCCGCGCCACTTCCTGTCGGGCGCCCGCAGCGCCTATGAGATGATCGTGCTCGCCTTTGCCAATGGCGACCGCCGGTCGCTGCGCGACCTCCTGTCCTCGGAAGTGTTCGAGAGCTTCGACGCCGCGATCAAGGAGCGCGAGAAGAACGAGCAGAAGACCGAGACGCGCTTCGTCTCGATCGACAAGGCCGAGCTGGTCGGCGCCGAGATGCGCGACCGCACCGCGCAGCTCACCGTCCGCTTCGTTTCGCAGATGATTTCGGTCACGCGCGACAAGGGCAGCAACATCGTCGACGGCAACGCCGACAAGGTCGCCGACATCACCGATATCTGGACCTTCGCCCGCGACACCACCTCTCGCGATCCGAACTGGAAGCTGGTTGGCACCGGAAGCGCGCATTAAGTCAGCCCTGACAAATTGTGCGACGGCGCTGTGCGCAGGTGCCGTCGCGCTGTCGTCGTTTTCACTCGGCGCTGAAGCGGCGCGCCGTCATCATCACAGCCGCATCGCTCCCGAAATCGCCGCCCCACCACCGCGGGCCTTGCCCTACCCCCAGCTCGCGTTGCCGTTCGAAATTCCCGGCGCGCAATATTTCCCCCTCGCCTGGTCCGAGGTGGCCGGCTGGAACGATGACGATCATCTCGCGGCCTACAAGGCGTTTCGCGCGAGCTGCAAATCGATCGCCGCGCAGCAGCCGCCGGTCGTCGAGCCCAAAGCCATCGGCGGCTCGCTTGGCGAGCCGTGCCGGATCGCCAAATCGCTCGATCTTTCCGACGAGAGCAAAGCCAAAACGTTTTTCGAGGAGCATTTTTCGCCGCTGCGGATCTCGCGGCTCGGCGAGGCCGACGGTTTCGTGACCGGCTACTACGAGCCGGTGCTCGACGGCTCGCACGTCCAGACCGATGTCTACAACGTCCCGGTCTATCGCCGCCCCTCGAACCTGTTCGTGCGCGGCTTCAAGCAGGATGCGCTGAGCCTGCCCAACAAGGGCCCGGTGTACCGCAAGATCGGTCGCCGCAGGCTGGTGCCCTATTACGACCGCGGCGAGATCGAGGATGGCGCGATCGTCGGCCGCGGACTCGAGCTCGCCTGGCTCAAGGACCCGACCGACCTCCTGTTCGCGCAGATCCAGGGTTCGGCGCGGATCAAGTTCGACGACGGCTCGTCCATCCGGATCAACTACGACGCCTACAACGGCTATCCCTACACGGCGGTCGGGCGCATCCTGATCGAGCGCGGCATCATCCCGAAGGAGGAGATGTCGATGCAGAAGATCAGGGAGTGGATGGCGCAAAACCCCGACGGCGCCAAGGAGCTCCGCCGCCAGAATCGCTCCTACATCTTCTTCCGCCAGGTCAATCTGTCCGACAAGGACGAGGCCGTCGGCGCGCAGGGCATCCCGCTGACGGCCGGCCGCTCGATTGCGGTCGACAAATCGCTGCATGTCTATGGCACGCCGTTCTTCATCGAGGGCGAACTGCCGATCGACTCCGAGAAATCGAAGACGCCCTTCCATCGCCTGATGATCGCGCAGGACACGGGATCGGCCATCATCGGCCCCGCTCGCGCCGATCTCTATTTCGGCGCCGGCCAGGAAGCCGGCCGCGTCTCGGGACGGCTGCGCCACAACATGCATTTCGTGATGCTGGTGCCAAAAGGCCTCGATCCCGTTGCGCGCGGTTCGAGGCTGCCCCTGCCCGATCCGCGACCCTCGGAGAAGATCGCGAAGCTGTTTCCGCAAACTGAAACGGCGAAAGCCGTTGAATCCGGGAAAGCTGGTGCGGCGTCGACCACCGTGTCACAAGCCAAGGATGCCACCGTCGCGGTGGCGAGCCCCGTGCCACTGCCGGAGCCGCGTCCCAACATCAAGCCCGCCCGCGAGCAGCGCAAGCACGTGCGCCGTCATTCCAGCCCGCAATGAAGCGATCGTCCCGCCCGCCTGTCCTGGACCCGCCGCCCTCGCCTCGCCGCCGCGCGCTCAGCGAGGACGAGCGCGCGCTGTGGGACGCGGTTGCCAAGCAGGTCAAGCCGCTCCGCAAACCTCGCCTGACGAAGGCGGAGGCGGCGGCGCGCTCCGACGGTTTGCCGGCTGCGCCGGCGGCGAGGCATCCGGCGCCTGCAAGGCCCATTGCCCCCACGCCGGCTCCCCGCGTGGCAAAGTCGGCTGTGCCGCCTCTCGCGCCGCTCGGCAAGCGCGAGCGCACAAAGCTGTCGCGCGGCCGCAGCGAGATCGACGCGCGGCTTGATCTGCACGGCATGACCCAGATGCGCGCTCATCGCGCGCTCTCAGGCTTCATCCAGCGCGCCCATCACGACGGCCTCACCTTCGTGCTCGTCATCACCGGCAAGGGAAGGACCGGCGGCGAAAGCGGCGTGCTGCGCCGGCAGGTTCCGGAGTGGCTCAGCCTGCCCGAATTCCGCGCCTTCGTCGTTGGATTTGAAGAGGCTCATATCGGCCATGGCGGCGAAGGCGCGCTTTATGTGCGGATCAGGCGCGCGAGGTTTTAGAGAACTCGATTTGGTCGCGGGCTCGCTGCGACCTCTCCCGCTTGCGGGAGAGGTCGGCGCGAAGCGCCGGGTGAGGGCTCTCTCCACATCGGGGAGTGTCCCAATGCGGAAACACCCTCTCCCCAGCCCTCTCCCGCAAGCGGGAGAGGGAGTGCACCGTCGCGGCGGCAGGTGGCGCGTCCTTGCGTAGCCCTAAAAAGGCCGCACGATTCCGACGCGCGGGATCAAGGTGATGATCACACCGAAGATATTCGTCTTGCGGTCCTCGGTTGGAATCGAAAGCACTTCCTGCCTGGCCGGCAGCATCTTCACCGCGTGCAGGATCAGGAACATGCAGACCGCCCAGTTCGAGATCCAGCGCGAATAGTCGAACACCATCGCGAACATCACGACATAGGCGAGACTGACGCCGACAAGCCCTGCGATGACGAGACGCCGGTGCGTCGCATCGGCGAGCGCGTGGATCAGGCCCGCGAAATAACGCCAGAGTGGCATGTGCAGCCAGATCAGCAGCGCAAAGACGGGCACGCCGAGAATGTTGTGGGGCATACGGCCCCAGGTATCCGCAAGCTCCTTCGCCAGGGGCTGATACCAGATGTAGCTGAATTGCAGGAGATCGGTACGCGCAGGATCAGCCATCCGGCTCTTCAGATGGGCGACGAAATCGGTCTCTGGGACCGGCATCGTTCCCAAAAATTGCGCGGCGAAGAACAGCGTACTGACACAAAGCAGCGCCGCGAGCCCGAACGCGACGTTCGCGCGATTGGTGCCGTGCGCGACATAATGCCTGACGACGACGATCATGATGATCGTCGGCACATACATCAGGAGATGAATGTGGTGAATCAGGATCAGCACGATCGAGAACACCGCTGCCAGCGCAACATGGAGGATCGAGCGTGCCGGGATCAGCAGCAGCACGATCGCGAGCGCACAGCCGTAGATGTCGAAATGGCCGAGCGTATGCATGAAATTTTTCAGGAAGAACGGCGAGCCCGCGATGAACACGAACAGCGGCAGGGTCTTCTCGTTGAGACCGAAGACCTTGCGGAAAAGCTGAACGAACAGACAGAGCGTCACCAGCCACGTCGCCCCGCCAAGCGCAAACACCAGCCACACCGGGACCTTGGTCGTGAACAGCCCGACGATGGCGCCGATCAGCGCGCGCTTGATGAAGCCGAAATGATAGTCGACGAGCAGGTGGATGTAGGGGACGTAGGGCGGCAGCAGGATTTTATGGATGAACACGCCGGCGATCACGGCGGCGTTGATCGCGAGCAGCAGGCGCCAGGGGTTTTGCAGGATGCGTACGGTCACGCCGCACCCGAGCTGGGGAGAGCTTTCTCCGCCGTCGTTCCGGACAAGCGAGCGTAGCGAGCGCTGATCCGGGACCCATAACCACAGGAGGTTGTTTGAGCCGAGACTGGGGCCGCCATCTGTTTCAACAAGGACCGCTGGTGGTTATGGGTCCTGGCTTTCGCCAGGACGACAGCGGCATAATTAGCGCGACCGCCCGAAATTACAAAATAAACCGGCTTAGATCGGCGTTCTTGGCGAGGTCGCCGATGTGCTTCTGCACGAAGTCGGCGTCGATCCGGATGGTTTCGCCGTTGCGGTCGGGCGCGGTGAAGGAAATCTCGTCCAGCACCCGCTCCATCACGGTCTGAAGCCGCCGCGCGCCGATGTTCTCGACCGTCGAATTGACGGCGACCGCGATGTCGGCCAGCGCATCGATGGCGCCGTCGGTGATGTCGAGCATCACGCCCTCGGTCTGCATCAGCGCGACATATTGCTTGATCAGCGAGGCCTCGGGCTCGGTGAGGATGCGCCGCATGTCGTCGCGGGTCAGCGCCTGCAATTCGACGCGGATCGGCAGGCGGCCCTGCAATTCCGGCAAGAGGTCCGAGGGCTTGGCGACGTGGAAGGCGCCGGACGCGATGAACAGGATGTGGTCGGTCTTGACGGCACCGTGCTTGGTCGAGACGGTGGTGCCCTCGATCAGCGGCAGCAGGTCCCGCTGCACGCCTTCGCGCGAGACGTCGCCGCCGACGCGACCGTCGCGTGCGCAGATCTTGTCGATCTCGTCCAGGAACACGATGCCGTTGTTCTCGACCGCGCTGATCGCCTCCAGCGTGAGCTGGTCAGTGTCCAGGAGCTTGTCGGATTCCTCGTTGACGAGGATCTCGTGCGAGCCCTCGACCGTCAGTCGCCGCGTCTTGGTGCGGCCGCCGAGCTTGCCAAAGATGTCGCCGATCGAGATCGCGCCCATCTGTGAGCCCGGCATGCCCGGGATTTCGAACATCGGAAGACCGCCGCCGGTGGACTGCGTCTCGATCTCGATTTCCTTGTCGTTGAGCTCGCCGGCGCGCAGCTTCTTGCGGAAGGATTCCCGCGTCGCGGAGCTGGCATTGGCGCCGACGAGGGCGTCCAGCACGCGCTCCTCGGCGGCAAGCTGGGCGCGGGCCTGCACGTCCTTGCGCTTCTTCTCGCGCACCTGGGCGATGGCGACCTCGACGAGATCGCGCACGATCTGCTCGACGTCGCGGCCGACATAGCCGACCTCGGTGAATTTGGTGGCTTCAACTTTAAGGAACGGCGCGTTGGCGAGCTTGGCCAGCCGCCGCGCGATCTCGGTCTTGCCGACGCCGGTCGGGCCGATCATCAGGATGTTCTTCGGCAGTACCTCCTCGCGAAGCGAGCCGGTGAGCTGCTGGCGCCGCCAGCGGTTCCGCAGCGCGATCGAGACGGCGCGCTTGGCCTCGGACTGGCCAACGATGAAACGGTCGAGTTCGGAAACGATTTCGCGGGGAGAGAAGTCTGTCATGGGACCTTAGCTAGGGTCAGAAACCGGCCGGGACAAGTCGCATTTTGGTAGGGTCAGATGATCGGCGGACCGGATTGCCATTGTTTCACGGCCTCGATCGGATGGATCAGCATCAGAATATTGAGCGTCAGATTGTCGCGAATGTGGAGCGCCATCATGAGCTCGAAAGCGAGCCCGATCAGGACGATGATCGTGACCGGCAGAACGCGGGCCGTGAGGAAGCCGAGCACCATGAACAGCGTGTCAGAAACTGAGTTGACGATGCTGTCGCCGTAATAATCCAGCGAGATCGTGCCGGCGCGATAGCGCTCGATGATGAAGGGCGAATTCTCGACGATCTCCCAGCTGCCTTCGATCAGCATCGCGATCATCAGCCGTGCCGGCCAGGATAGTTGCAGCAACGGCAGGCGCGCGAACAGCAGCCAGGTCAATCCGTAGAACAGGAAGCCATGGAGGATGTGGGAGAAGCTGTACCAATCGGCGATGTGCTGGGAATTCTCCGAGCTGTTCACCACGCCGTGCCAGAGCTTGACATAGCCGCAGGTGCAGATCGGCACCCGGCCCATGGCAAGCAGAATCGAGGCCTGCAGCGCCAGCAGCAACAGCGCAATGCCGATCCAGTAGATCGGTGAAACCGCCGTCTTGATGGCGTGGGTTGGCGCTGAGGTCATGGATTGCGCATCATCAGCAACGACGGCCCGTCGGGTGTCTGCACCATGCCGACTGGCCCAAAACCCGCCTTTTCGTAGGCGCGCACGGCGCGAACGTTCAGCGGATCAGGATCGGTCACCATGCGCGGGAGCCCTTGCCGCAGCTTCTCATCGACGAACTGCCGGATAAACGACGAGCCATGCCCGCGTGTGATCATGTCGGCTTCACCGATGAAAAGGTCGATGCCACGTGTCCCCTCCGGCTGCGGCCCAAAGCCCGTATTCCACGCAGTCAGGCTGTAGCACTGAAGATAGCCGAACGGCTTGCCCTCGGCCAACACGATGAACTGGTCCATCGCGGGCTCAATGAGGTCACCGCTCACGAGGGCAAATTGCTCATCCGGATCGCCCCACCATTCCCGCACATGGGCCGCTTTCAGCCACCGCCGGATCAGCGGCAGGTCGGCCGCGATCATCGGGCGGAAGGTATAGGTAAGGGACATCTAGCAGCCCCATCGGTGGTGCGCCCCCTCTCCCGCTTGCGGGAGAGGGTTGGGGAGAGGGTGTCTCCGCTAGCAAGAGCCCCCAAGAGGCGAGAGCCCTCACCCGCGCCTTCGGCGCGACCTCTCCCGCAAGGGGGAGAGGTTAGACCGAGCCCGGAGCTGCGCTGTTCGTCCACAGATGGATCCTCTAGCCGCTCGACAGGCTTTCGATCGTCACGCTGCGGTTGGTGTAGACGCAGATATCGGCGGCGATGTCGAGCGAGCGGCGGACGATGGTCTCGGCGTCCTTGTCGGTGTCGAGCAGGGCGCGCGCTGCCGCCAGCGCATAGTTGCCGCCCGAGCCGATCGCCATCACGCCGGCCTCGGGCTCCAGCACGTCACCGGTCCCGGTCAGGACCAGGGAGACGTCCTTGTCGGCCACGATCATCATGGCCTCGAGCCGCCGCAGATACCGGTCGGTGCGCCAGTCCTTGGCAAGCTCGACCGCGGCCCGGGTCAGCTGCCCCGGATATTGCTCGAGTTTGGATTCCAACCGCTCAAAGAGTGTGAAGGCGTCGGCCGTGGCCCCGGCAAAGCCGCCGATCACGTCGCCCTTGCCGAGCTTGCGGACCTTTTTGGCGTTGGACTTGATCACGGTCTGGCCGATCGAGACCTGGCCGTCGCCGCCGACCACCACCCGGCCGCCCTTGCGAACCGTTACGATCGTCGTGCCGTGCCAGACCGAGCTGTTTTGCGGATCCTGCATGAAGTACCTCGTTGTCGGGCCTGATTTAGGCGGTCCGGCCCAAAGGCACAACCAGCGCACAACGGGCGCACAAAGGCCGCTCCGGGCCAATTCCGCTCACCATAGGCGGAAGTAGAGCCCTGCCCCGGCCATCCCGCAGTAGCGAAGGCGTCATTTGGCTGTTAAAAGACCGCCGTTTTCGGCCCGAACGAGCATGATCCGGAAAAGTGGGCACCGGTTTTCCGAGGAGATCATGCTCACACCTAAGAGTGAAAGCTCGCTTCAATGCGCACTGCGACGATCAAGCGCAAGACCAAGGAGACCGACATCGAGGTATCCGTGAACCTCGACGGATCCGGCGTGTCTGATATCGCGACCGGGATCGGTTTTTTCGACCATATGCTCGATCTCCTCGCCCGCCATTCCCGCATCGACCTCACGGTCAAGGCAGTGGGCGACCTGCACATTGATTATCACCATACGACCGAAGACACCGGCATCGCGCTCGGCCAGGCCGTCAAGCAGGCGCTCGGCAACATGGCGGGCATCACCCGCTATGCCAGCGTCCACATGCCCATGGACGAGACGCTGTCGCGCGTCGTCATCGACATCTCGGGCCGCCCGGTCCTGGTGTTCAAGGCCGACTTCCCCCGCGACAAGATCGGCGAGTTCGACACCGAGCTCGTGCGCGAATGGTTTCAGGCCTTCGCCATGAACGCCGGCGTGACTCTCCACGTAGAGACCCTATATGGCGAGAACAGCCACCATATCGCCGAATCCTGCTTCAAGGGTCTGGCGCGGGCGCTCCGCACCGCCGTGGCGATCGATCCGCGGGCGGCGGGCGAAGTGCCCTCCACCAAGGGCTCGCTCGGCGGCTGACAGCTCCGTCTCGCGGCGATGAGCGCCGCCGGCGGTATCAAATATCTTCTTAAGAACGGGGCATCCAACATGCCTGCCTACACAGTTCATGCTCCCGGCCCCAGCGGCGCGGACCTGCGCGCGACGGACAACTTCGTCTTCGTGCGCGACGGCTTTCATTTCTGGGCGATGGTCTTCGGCCCGTTCTGGCTATTGTGGCACCGGCTGTGGCTGGCGCTGCTCGGCTGGGTGATCTTCTTTGCAGCGTTCCAGGCTGGGCTTTCGAGCGTTGGCGCCGGCCGCTCCTCGATCTTCCTTGCAGATATCGTCCTGGCCCTCTTGATGGGCCTCGAGGCGTCGAGCCTGCGCCGCTGGACGTTGTCGCGCGGCAATTGGCGTCAGCTCGATGTCGTCATCGCCGACGATCACGACACTGCCGAGCGCCGCTTCTTCGAGCGCTGGAGCAAGACACAGCGCGGCATCGTCAATGATCAGTGGGCCGTCGATCGCGGCGGTCCACCGCCGACCCGGAGCGTCCCGGGGCAGCCATTCTCAAACCCGCCGCCGCTTCCATCCGGTGGCATTATCGGATTGTTTCCAGAACCGGGAGGGTCACGATGAGCGTCGCCATCATCGATTACGGTTCCGGCAATCTGCATTCTGCCGCAAAAGCCTTCGAGCGCGCCGCGCGCAGCATGGCGGACGGCCAGAAGGTCTTCGTGACGAGCGATCCGGATCAGGCCTACGGCGCCGATCGCCTGGTGCTGCCCGGCGTCGGCGCCTTCGCCGATTGCCGTCGTGGGCTTGATGCCGTCAACGGCATGGTCGAGGCGATCACTGAAGCGGTGCGCGTGAAGGCGCGGCCTTTCCTTGGCATCTGCGTCGGCATGCAGCTGATGGCGAGCCGAGGCAAGGAGCATGTCACGACGGACGGCTTGAACTGGATCGCGGGCGACGTCGAGAAGATCACGCCGCGCGACGAGAACCTGAAGATTCCGCATATGGGCTGGAACACGCTCGAGGTGTTGCGCGAGCACCCGGTGCTGGAAAAGCTGCCGCTCGGCCCGAAGGGCCAGCACGCCTATTTCGTGCACTCCTACCACCTCAATGCCGCCAACGAGGCGGACGTGCTCGCGCGCGCCGACTATGGCGGTCCGGTCACGGCGATCGTGGCCAGGGACACCGCGATCGGCACCCAGTTTCACCCCGAGAAGAGCCAGCGCTTCGGCCTCGCCCTGATCTCGAACTTTCTGAGATGGAAGCCGTGATCCTCTTCCCCGCTATCGACCTCAAGAACGGCCAGTGTGTGCGCCTGGAGCAAGGCGACATGGCGCGCGCCACGGTGTTCAACCTCGATCCTGCTGCTCAGGCTCAGAGCTTCGTCGCGCAGGGATTTGAATATCTCCACGTCGTCGATCTCGACGGCGCCTTCGCCGGCAAGCCGGTGAACGCGCAGGCCGTGGAGGCCATGCTGAAGACGCTTCAGATCCCGGTGCAGCTCGGCGGCGGCATTCGTGATCTCGCGACCGTCGAGGCCTGGCTCGCCAAGGGCATCACGCGCGTCATCATCGGCACGGCCGCCGTGCGCGACCCGGAGCTGGTGAAGAGCGCGGCGAAGAAATTCCCCGGCCGCGTCGCCGTGGGACTCGATGCCCGAGATGGCAAGGTTGCCGTCGAAGGCTGGGCCGAGACCTCAGAGGTGACTGTGCTGGAGATCGCGCAGCGTTTCGAGGATGCCGGCGTCGCCGCCATCATCTTCACCGACATCGCGCGCGATGGATTGCTGAAGGGCTTGAATCTCGATGCCACGATTGCGCTTGCCGACGCCATCTCCATCCCCGTGATCGCCTCCGGCGGCCTCGCCTCGATCGAGGACGTCAAGGCCATGCTGACGCCGCGGGCGAAAAAGCTTGCGGGTGCGATCGCCGGCCGTGCGCTCTATGACGGCAGGCTCGATCCCGCTTCTGCCCTCACCCTGATCCGCAACGCGCGCGCCTAAAGCGCGACGAAATCGGGATGAAGCTTCGTCGCGCTTTAGGTTTTTGCTTGAGCATGATCTTTTCGGAAAACCGCTTCGCACTTTTCCGGATCATGCTGTAGGAGACGACAGATGTTCAAGGTGCGCGTGATCCCCTGCCTCGACGTCAAGGACGGACGGGTCGTCAAGGGCGTCAACTTCGTCGACCTGCGCGATGCCGGCGATCCCGTCGAGGCGGCGATCGCCTATGACGCGGCCGGCGCCGACGAGCTCTGCTTTCTCGACATCACCGCGACCCACGAGAACCGCGGCATCATGCTGGACGTGGTCCGGCGTACCGCGGAAGCCTGCTTCATGCCGGTCACCGTCGGCGGCGGCGTGCGCAAGGTCGATGATATCAAGACGCTGCTGCGCTCGGGCGCCGACAAGGTCTCGATCAACAGCGCCGCGGTGTCGCGGCGCGAGTTCGTCAAGGAGGCCGCCGAAAAGTTCGGCGAGCAGTGCGTGGTGGTTGCGATCGACGCCAAGCGCGTCAAGCGCCCCGGCGGCTCCGATCGCTGGGAGATCTTTACGCATGGCGGGCGCAACTCGACCGGCATCGATGCCATCGAATATGCCCAGGAGGTGGTGTCGCTGGGTGCTGGTGAAATCTTGCTCACCTCGATGGACCGCGACGGCACCAGGCAGGGCTTTGACATCCCGCTGACCCGGGCGATCGCCGACAGCGTTCCCGTTCCCGTGATCGCCTCGGGCGGCGTCGGCAATCTCGATCATCTCGTCGACGGCATCCGCGACGGCCATGCGACCGCGGTGCTGGCGGCATCGATCTTCCACTTTGGGGAATTTACAATCCGCGAGGCCAAGGACCACATGGCCCGTCGCGGTCTGCCAATGCGGCTGGATGCCTGACGACTCCGCTTCGCAAAAATGCTACACAGGCAAGTCTGGACCGGCCGATGAGGCTGGCCATGTGTTTCTGAGTATTTCGTATGTCGCGTTTCACGATCCACGATCTGGCCGCAACCATCGAAGCCCGCGCTGCGGCTGGTGGCGAGGCGTCCTATACCCGCAAGCTCCTGGACAAGGGCGCGGAACATTGCGCGAAAAAGTTCGGCGAGGAAGCAGTCGAAACCGTAATCGCAGCAGTCGAAAACAATCGCGCGCATCTGATCGCTGAAAGCGCCGACCTGCTCTACCACTTCCTTGTGCTGCTCAAGGCGCGTGGCGTAAAGCTGGAAGAGGTCGAGGCGGCGCTGGACAAGCGCACTTCGATGTCGGGGTTGGAAGAGAAGGCAGCGCGCAAGAGCGAGTAGGGTTTTTATTCGAGCATGATCTTTACGGAAAACCGCTTCACACTTTTCCGGATCGTGCTCTAGTGGAGAAGCGGCGTCATGGATATCCGCGCACCCGAGCAGATCTATAATCCCTACCGCGTCTATACGCGCGAACAATGGGCGCGATTGCGCGACGATACGCCGATGACGCTGGAGCCGGGCGAGTTCGACCGCCTGCGCTCGCTGCACGACCGCCTCGACCTTCAGGAGGTCGAGGACATCTATCTGCCGCTGTCGCGGCTGCTGTCGATCTATGTCGACGCCATGCAGCGCCTGTATTATTCGCAGCGCCAGTTCCTCAACATCCGCGATCGCAAGATGCCTTACATCATCGGCGTCGCGGGTTCCGTCGCGGTCGGAAAGTCCACCACCGCTCGCGTGCTTCAGGCCTTGCTCGCGCGCTGGTCGCCGCGGCCGAAGGTCGACCTGATCACGACGGACGGTTTTCTCTATCCCCTTGCGGTGCTGGAACGGCAGGGCCTGGTGCAGAAAAAAGGTTTTCCGGAGAGCTATGACCTGCCGTTGCTGCTCAGCTTCCTCTCCGACATCAAGGCCGGCCGCCACCCCGTGCGCGCGCCGGTCTATTCGCATCTGACCTACGACATCGTGCCGAACCAGTGGGTCGAGATCGACCAGCCGGATATTTTGATCGTCGAGGGCGTCAACGTGCTGCAGACCGGCAAGCTGCCGCGTGACGGCAAGGCGGTGCCGGTCGTGTCCGACTTCTTCGACTTCTCGGTTTATATCGACGCTGACGAAGCAGCGCTGCGGCAATGGTATGTGAAGCGCTTCCTGGCGCTCAGGGACACCGCGTTCACCGATCCCAGGTCCTACTTCCACCGCTATGCGCCGCTGTCGGACGAGGAAGCGACCGCCACCGCGCTCGCGATCTGGGAGCGTACCAACCTCGCCAATCTCGAGGACAACATTCTGCCCACCCGCCCCCGCGCGACGCTGATCCTGAAGAAGGGCGCCGACCACGTGGTGGAGACCGTGGCGCTGCGACGGCTGTAGCCGCGTTGTTGTAGGGTGGGCGAAGGCGCCCGCTTCGCGCGTCGTGCCCACCACTTCTGTTGTATGCGTGGAGAGATGGTGGGCACGGCGCAAGAGCGCCTTTGCCCACCCTACGGCTGCGTCGATTGTGGCTACACCTCCAGATGCCGTTCAGCCTTTTCGCGCCTGTCTCTGTCTGTCACGCGCGGCACGCACCTTGGCGCGGTTGCCGCAGACGCGCATTTCGCACCAGCGGCGGCGATTGTTCTTGGTGGTGTCGAAGAACAGCCAGCCGCATTCCTGGCCGGCGCAGCGCCTGGTGCGCAAGAGGTCCTTCTCCATCAAGAGCGTCAAGGCGGACAGCGTGATGGGGCCGAGGATCGCAGCCTCGATGTCGCGGCGCGGATCAAACACCCAGATGTAACTGCCCAGGCGCATCCTCATCTCGGCGTGGCGCAGGTATTCCGCGTGGGCGGCTGACAAGAGATCAAGAGACCTGGCCGGGACCGGCCGCTGCTCGGCGAGCGCGGTGCCGATCGTCCAGATCAGCTCGCGCAGCTCGAGGGCGCGCCCGAAGGCGTGGCGCGCCCGACGCGGATGGCCCGACAGCTGGGCACGGATGTAGGCGCAATCGGAGGGCGGCATGACGCGGGCGTGCTCGACCCACTGCATCAGCGTGTCGAAATCCCTCAGGTGCTCCTGGTGCGCGGCAGAGCCGCGTGCCGACGACGTGTTGGTGAAATCCCATGCCAGTTCGCCGCCGACGAGATCGAGACTGCCGGCGCGGGAGGGTGGGAGCACGATTTTGGTTCGCGGGATGGTGCTCATGTGTAACCATCAAATTGCACAAAAAGAGCTCGCCGCGGCGTGCCGTACCGCCCTGCCCCAGACGAAGCCGCGTTATCTCAGGCATTTTCGAAGCCCCGCGCAAGGCAAAAACTGTAACCATCTATCGATTATTGACTGGCGACGGGGTGCGTGACAGCCTGATACCTCTAAAACGATCTTTGGAGGTTACCATGACCTGTCGTCGCGGCGCTCTCCCCCTGCTCGTGTCCGTTCTCGCTCTTGCGGCTATGGACCCGTCTGCCGCGCAACTGGCCGGCAAGGACGTCAAGATCGGCATCGGCGGTCCCTTGACCACGACCTCGGCCGGTTTCGGTGTCGAGATGAAACAGGCGGCGGAACTCGCGGTCGACGAGCGCAACGCGGCGGGCGGCGTCGCCGGCGCCAAGGTCGTTGCGACGGCGATTGACGACAAGGCCGATCCCGAGATCGGAAAGACGGTCGCCAAGGCGTTTTGCGATGATCCGGCCATTTTGGGCGTGGTCGGCCACGTCAACAGTGGCGTCGCCATCGCCACCGGCCAGATCTATGCGGACTGCTCGCTTGCGGTGATCACGCCGATGGCGTCGAATCCGAAAGTGACGGAGAGCGGCTTTGCCACCATCTTCCGCCTGACCAATCGCGACGACCGGAAAGGGCCGGGGTTGGCACGCTACCTGATGGAGAAGCTGGGCAAGAAGCGCGCGCTCGTGGTCGACGACGGGACGTCCTATGGCGTCGGCCTCGCCGACCAGTTCGTTGCGGGCTTCGGCGCCGGCGGCACCGTGGTTGCGCGCAAATCGGTCAAGGTCGGCGAGAAGGATTTTGCCGATTTCGTCAAATCGTGGCCTCGGGATTTCGACGTGCTGTTCTTTGCCGGCATTCGCGAAGGCGCGCTGATCCTCAAGGAGATGCGTGCGCAGGGCCTGACCCAGCTATTCAGCTGCGGCGACGGATGCTGGGACACCAAGGCCTTCATCCAGGCCGCCGACGGCGCGGCGACGACGGCCGAAGGCGTTCGCATTCTCTCCGCTGCACCCGCCATCGGCACGGTGCCCGGCTCGTCCGAGTTCGGCGCCAAGTACACGGCGAAGTACGGCCCTATCAACAACTATGCCGCGAGCTCCTATGATTCAGCGCGAGTGTTGATGACCGCGATCGCCGAAGCGGCCAAGGCGAAGGAAGGCGCGCCAACGCGTGCCGACGTCGTAGCGGCGTTGCGAAAATTGACCTTCCAGGGCATCGCCTATGCGAGGCCGGTGCAATGGACCGAGAAGGGCGACAACAAATCGGCCGTCATCTTCGTCAACGTGGTCGAGGGCGACCATTTCAAGCAGGTCGACCAGATCGGCGAGTGAGGTTTTGCCGGGCCGCTGCGCGCGCCGATGAAAGTGCCTAGGCAAAGGCGCGCCCTTCGCGTGCCGTGCCCACCACTTCTGTTGCATTCGTGGGAGATGGTGGGCACGCTTCGCTTTGCCCACCCTACCGCGGCGTCGGTCGTGGCTACACCGCCACATGCCGTGACGCTGCGAGGCCGGCGAGCGCCTCCTCCAGCTTCTCGCGGTCGAGGGGCTTGATCAAAAATCCGTCCATGCCCGCTTCGAAACAGGCGTAGCGATCTTCCACCAGCGTGTTCGCGGTCAGCGCCAGGATCGGCGTGCGGCGGCCGTCCTCACCTGCTTCATGCGTGCGGATGCGCATGGCCGCTTCGATGCCGTCGAGCTGCGGCATCTGGATATCCATCAGCACGAGATCATACGGTGTGCCTGCGGATTTCGCAGCTAACCAGGATTCCAGCGCCGCTTCGCCATGGGTTGCGATCACGACGCGGTGCCCAAGCCGCGTCAGCAGGGATCGCATCAGCAGCGCGTTGATCTCGTTGTCCTCCGCGACCAGGATCGACAGACCCTTTGTCACTGCGGGCGGCGTCATGGATGCCTCGGCCGGTGGCTCCGGCGCGAGCTCGGGCGAGGCGACTTCCGGCGTCAGCGACAGGCGCCCGGCGAGCGAGGCGGCACGCAGCGGCTTCACCAGGTAGCCGGTGAATGCCGGCGAGAGCTGTTCGTGCCGCGTGGCGGGCGTGAGCAGCACCAGCCGTTGCGCGGCGTGACCGCGGGCCGCGTCGCCAAGCCGCGCCGCCACCTCCGGACCGAACGCGCGATCGATCAGCACGGCATGCCAGGAGCGCTCCGGCAGCAGCGCCAGTGCGGCGTCGACGTCCGAGACCGTGCAGGTCTGGCCGCCCCAGCGCTCCAGCCGCCGCGCGATCAGCGACGCCTCGATGCCTAGGGCGGCGATCAGCAGGATCGATTTGCCGGTGAGGTCGGGACTAGGAAACGTGGTTTGTCCCGTGCTGGCCTGGGCTGGTGCGAGCGGAGTCGAGACCTCAAAGGTCGAGCCCCTGCCCGGCTCGCTCTCCAGCGTGATCCGGCCGCCCATGCGCTTGACGATGCGCTCGCTGATCGCAAGGCCAAGGCCGGTGCCGCCATAGGTGCGCGCGACGCGCTCGTCGGCCTGCTCGAATTCGCGGAAGATGCGCGACTGCGCCTCGGGCGCGATCCCGATGCCGGTGTCGCGTACGAGAAAGCTGATCTCGTTCGGCCACAGGCCGGGCTCGACGATCAGCGCCACGCCGCCATGCGCGGTGAACTTGATGGCATTGCCTGCGAGATTGAGCAGCACCTGGCGCAGCCGCGGGGCATCGCCGACGACGTCGAGCGGCAGGCGCTCGTCGACATACGCCGCGATCTCGAGGTTTTTTGACTGCGCACGCGGCGCGAGCAGCTCGGTGATCTCCTCGATCAGGGTCGACAAGGCGAATGGACGCTGCTCGAGGTCGAGCTTGCCGGCCTCGATCTTGGAATAATCGAGCAGCTCCTCGATCAGCGCGGTCAGCGCCTCGCCCGAGGTTTTTACCGCCCTTGCATAGGTCGTCTGCTCCGGCGTCAGCGTGGTGTCGAGCAACAGGCTGCTCATGCCGATGATGCCGTTGAGCGGCGTGCGGATCTCGTGGCTGGCCATCGCCAGGAAGCGCGACTTGGCACGGTTGGCCGCATCGGCCTGGTCGCGGGCCTCGGAGAGCGCGCGTTCGCTCTCGGTGCGATCGGTGACGTCGCGGCCGACGCTCTGGAGCTCGGCCGGCTGGCCGGCATCCAGCCGCACGAAGCCCTCGCGCCAGGCGACCCAGCGTGCGCCGATCGGTGTTGCGATCCTCTGGTCGTGGATGCGCGTGCCATTGCTTTCGAGTGCGCTGTCGCCCTGCTCCAGCACGTCGAAATTAAAGCGCGTGCCGATCAACGCGCCGCGCGCCTGGCCGGCAAGCTCGCAATAGGCGTCGTTGGCAAAGGTGATTCGTCCGTGGTGGTCACGCAGGACGATTAGATCGCCTTGCGATTCAAAGAGGCTGCGCGCGCGCTCTTCAGCTTCCTTCAGCTCCCAATTGCGATCGACCAGCGCCTCGTTATGCGTCGCGAGCGTGCGCAGCCGCTTGTTGACGAAGCGCAGCCGCATGCTGAGCGTGGCAAGCCCAAGGCAGGCGAGGGCGAACAGGAAGCTCGCGCCGATCGCAAAGGCGTTGGGATCGTAGCCGGACTTCTCGGCCCGGCTGCCGGCGATGAAGCCGTAGGCGCCGCCGAACGTCGCCGAGAAGATCATGAAGGAGCGGATCGCGAAGGCGATCCTGGGATGGCGGCGCCTGAAGCGACGCATGCGCACTTTGATCCGGAACGACCGACCCATCGCCAACGATCCTGACCCTTCCTGAAAGAAATTCCTTTGCCCGCCCTCGGTGACGATGTGTCGTCCGACCTTGCGAACAGTTTGAGGTTTTGCGGCCGGCTCGAAACAGGGTTGATGAGACGTTAACGTCTCAGAGCGAGGCCGCCTGCAGGTGTCGATGCCCGCCGGCCGCGCCAACGATCAGCGCGGCGGCATCGCGGGTCGAGAACGTTCTCGACCGCACATAGATGCGATAGTCGGCCGGGCCCTCGCTGGAGAGATAGATCACCGGGGCATCGCTGCTCGGATGCGCGGAGATCGCGACGAGGCGCGTTGCCGCGCTCGATTGGCAGGCGTCCGTCTCTGAAGTTGGGGTGTCGTCGACCAGGACGAAGTCCGCAGCCTCCGGCGTCTCGGTGATCTGTACGCGGACGGTGGCGCGGGTAGGGTCGTCGGAGAAAGCAACGTGCAGGCCGGCGGTCCAGGGCACCGATGCGAGCTCGACCGGGGTCTCGCCGACGGCGATGCAGGGATGCGATGCTGATCCGGGGCCGCCGCGCGCCAGCATCGCCGCTGCCATCAAGGGAACAACCGAAGCCAGGATCTTGAAACGCAACATGACACTCTACTCACCAAGGACTCGCGCAAGGCCGGGAAAACGGCCGAGATGAACGCGTGGGCCTTATGGTTTGCAGAGCGTAAAGGAAACTCGTTACCGCCGGGTTGATACGGATGCGCGTTACGCCAACTGGCGTACATCCTCCGCGAGTGCGCGGTAGGAGAGCGCCTCGGCGAGATGCAGCCGGCCGATCGTCTCAGTGTTGTCGAGGTCGGCTAAAGCGGGATGGGGTTAGGTTGAATCGATTTGGGATTCCCAAATCAGCTTGCTTCTGATTCACCATGCTGGCTGGACGGAGGCCAGCATGGATGGGCAAGCCGTACTCTCTGGATCTTCGCAAGCGCGT